>JALTHV010000302.1:0-5673 GCA_027004315.1 Deltaproteobacteria bacterium | reverse complement strand
AGCATCGCTTGATGCACAAGATCAGGGCCTCTGCCCATTAATCCGCACTGAAACCCTTCAAAATACTACCAGTGGCCGGAGACGTGGAAGGTTATGCAGCGGGAGACGGGTCTTCTATTTTTCCTTGTCTTTAAGGTGTACTACCATGGCCGTCACAGTGGGGATGACGATCAATGTTGCCACTACTCCAACGGTCAGCCCACTGATTACAGTGATGGCAAAGGGCTGAAAGATCCCTGAGCCAATGCCTATTCCTATAGCAGCCGGCAATAGTGCAGCTACGGTGGTAAGCGTGGTGAGCAATATGGGGCGCAGGCGGACAGAGGCCGCAGAGAGGAGGGCATCGGTGACTGCCTTGCCAGAGGCCATCTCCCTGTTGGCAAAGTCTATCAGGAGAATGGCGTTGTTGACGGCAACGCCTACCAAGGTGACCGTCCCCATCCCCACGGACACGTCAATCCTCTGGCCTGTCAGGAAGAGGCCGATCAGGGCACCTACAAGCGAAAGGGGTACAGTCATCAGGATGATAAGCGGCTGGAGCCAGGAGTCGAACTGCATCACCATGATGAGATAGATCAGCACCATGGCAGCCAGGACCGCAAAGGCCATCTCGACCGCCGTCTCGATGAGTGCCTTATATTGGCCAGTAAAATCGATGCTGTAACCCTCTGGGAGTTTAATGGATTGGAATTTTCTCCGCAGATTCTTGACCATAGAGGGGATATTGCCTTCCACCTCTGCCAGGAGTGTGACCTCGCGTTGACCGTTTAGGCGGGTAATTGCAGCGGGTACATGCCTGACATTTACCTCAGCGACCTGTCTCAGGGGCAGCCAACCTCCATGTATGGTCTCAATAGGCAGTTGCCTGATTCGATCGATGTCAAAGGGTCTGCCGACATCCATCTTTACTAAGACGCTGATGTCCTCTTTCTGCCGGATAATATGTGTTGCCCCAACTCCAAAACGGGCGGCCTTGAGCGTGCTCAATATGCTCGCAACATCCACCCCATACTGTGCAAGAGAGGGATAGTCTATCTTGACCTCTATCTGCGAAATCTTCACCTTTGTATTGTTTACAATGTTTGATATGGCTGGTTCTTTTGAGAGCACGTCTTCAACTCGATCGGCAATGGAGATGAGTTTAGACATGTCAGCGCCGTATATGGTGACGCCAAACAGGGCAGGCAGGCCGGAGAAGCTCTCATCGATCTTTTCCTGCGTGGGCTGATGGTAGAGAAAGACTACGCCCTTCAGCCTTGAAAAAGGCCCCTTTAGGGCACGGATGACCTGGTCGGCCGACCGGGTCCGTTTCTGCTTTGGCTTCAGCTTTATCAAGAGTTCTCCCCTGTTGACACCCTCAATCTGGTAGCCCCTTCCAGGAGAACCTGTCCGCCTATAGACGCACGAGACATCTGGATCTGCCAGGGAGATCCTGTCGAGTATATCTCCGATCCTGTTGCTCTCCCTGAGAGACGTGCCAGGGGGCATGACATACTCTATAAGAATGGCCCCTTCGTCAATAGGTGGCAGGATAGAGGCCCTATTCAAAGATGCAGTAAGTCCCAGAACTCCCAGGACCATAGAGAGGACAGCCAGGCCCAAGACAGACCACCTGTGCCGAAAAGAGGACCTCAGGACCCCTTGGAGCAGGGCATCCAGTCGTTCAAGCACGCGTGCGCCGGGAAAGTCTTTCTTGCTGGAAGACAGGCCCTTTATGCGACTAAACAGTGTCGGCACCACTGTCAGGGACAGGAGCAAAGAGATAATGAGCGCCACACTGATGGTCAGACCAAATGGCCTCATAAAGAGTGCGGCGAGGCCCGTCATCAGGACAAGCGGCAGGAAGGCGGCCACAGTGGTAAGAGTGCCTGAGGCATCCGGGCCTGCGATCTCCAGGGTACCTTCAATGGCTGCCTTGCCTGCATCTGGGACCAAGTGGCTGTGACGGTAGATGTTTTCTGTCACGACAATGGCATCATCCACAATCATGCCGATGGCCAGGGTCAGGGCCGTCATGGTGATCACGTTGAGACCCATACCCAACCCCTTCATGATGACAATAGTTGCAAGAAAGGTGATTGGTATGGTGAGGGCCACGATTAGGGTAGGCCGGGCAGAGCCAAGGAAGAAATACAGGACCAGGATGGCCAACAGGGCACCGACGACGAGGTCATTGGTAATCTCGTCCTGTGACTCCTTGACGATCTCGGATTGGTCATAGAACTCCTTTATATGTGTCCCCTGCGGCAGGAGACCTTTGAGGCGGGGGAGTGCATCTTTAACTCCCTGTACCACGCGGATCGTGTCTGCACCGGGCTGTTTTCGCACGATCATTGCCACGGCCGGCACCCTGTCTCCATGGACTGTGTAGTGCCTTGGGACCCGTCCCTCAAACACCCTTGCTACGTCCCCAAGCAGGACCGATCTTGCCCCTTTTCTGCAGATCGGAAGAGAGCGGATATCAGCAAGGGTCCTGAGCCGTGCATCACCGCGAATCAGATATTCCCGTCCTGACTGGTCAAAGTAGCCAGTGACCTCTGATATATTGTATCTCTTCAGTATAGATACGAGGTGATCTATGGTGAGATGAAGGCGGATCATATCTTCAGGCCTGATCTCCACATAGAAGGCCCGCCGATCGCCGCCAATTACTTCTACTGAAGAGACGCCTTCAACCCCCATGAGGCGTCCGGCCAGCTCATGGCGGACGATGTCCCTAAGGGTAACCATATCCCCGCCACCGTAGATGATATAGCCACAGACCTCCTGCAAGGTGGTGCCGATGTTCTCGAGACGAGGGCAGATACCCGCAGGAAGCATACCTGTAAGACGTGCCAGCCGTGCCTGTACAAGCTGCCTTGCATCGCGAATAGTCGTCCCCCAGGTGAATTCGGCAGTGACCTGGGAGATACCCTGGACCGATGTGGATGCAACCCGCTTGACACCAGGGATGGTCCTTATCTCATTCTCTATTGGCCGGGAGACGAGCCGTTCCATGTCTTCTGGCGAGGCACCGGGATAATGGGTAATGATGTTGACGACCGGGATATTGAGGTTTGGAAACAGGTCGACCGGCATATGCCGCGCAGAATAGATGCCGGCAAGTGCCACGGATATGACCATAATTACAAGGGCAATGGGATTTTTTACAACCAGGTGAAGCACAGATCGCATCAATCTGCTACCTTATATATCTTATTGAAATTACGATAAAAAAGTTCATATGCCCCCTGGGTGACTACCTCATCTTTCTCTCTGATCCCTGAGAGGACCTCTACCCAGCCGCCAGAGAAAATGCCGGTCTTAACAGGCCTCTTGTGATAGCCCGAGGAATCCTTTACAAATATATAGGCCCGTTCTCTTTCGTCTCTTACTATGCTACTCGGCGGGACAGCAAGTGCCTTCCTGTGTATGGAAAGTAAGACCGTTCCCCTCACTGTCTGACCAGGGCGCAGGAAACGGCCTAGGGCAGGCCCTCTGATCCACACAATTACTGCTCCTTCGGCCGTCCTCTCTGGCAAGACACTGACGACTGTCCCTGAGATCGATCTGCTACCATCGAGATCAATAGATGCCTGCCTTCCTTCAAGCCCAATTTCCTCTTTAGGAAAGAGCGTGGCCGCAATGTAGATCTGGTCCAGCGAGACGATCTCTCCGAGGATGTCACCCTTTTGTACCTCCTGGCCTACAGAGACTCTACGCCTGGTAAATACACCATTTACTGTTGCATGGATGTGAGCGGTCTCCTGCAGACAGTGCATCTCCTGCCTCAGGGACTCCAGCCCGGTCTTGAGGCGGGCCAGGGCATCTTTTGCAGAGGCAAGCTCTTCATACCTCGCCATTTTTTGGGAGAGGGCCTCCTGCTTGATACTGACTACATGTCTGGCAAGGACAATACGTCTCTCTAGGATAGCCGATCTATTCCTGAGGACCTTCAGGCGATTCTCGATCAATGGCCCCCCAATAGTAAACAGGGGCATACCTCTTTTTACAGAGGCCCCGTCCTTGGCGTCTATAGAGACAATCCTGCCTGGCTGCAGTGCAATGATTTGCTCCCTGTGACTGCTTTTTACCTCTCCAAACCAACGGCAGGTCTCTATGAAGTCTCGTCGCTGTGGCCTTTCGGTCTTAAGGGGTTCCAAGGTTGAGGGAGAGACCTCCCTATTGGATAGTTCCCATATATGCCTAGTGCCTAAGGCGACAGCTGTGATGATGACAAAAATAATAAATAATCCCGCTATTTTCTGTTTCATTTTGACCTTGCATCTGTGACGTTATCTCCTATTCTATGAGAGATCTATATAGATTATAGACTTTATAGTTAACCAGACTCTGACGGCAAAATTATTTTTTTGTAATGTTGATGGTTTTGTAAAAAATCCAAAATATCACGCAAAGTCGCCAAGACGCAAGGTTTTTTCTTTTAATGACAATAGATTGCCTTTGCGAGCTCTGCGCCTTTGCGTGAAAAAAAGACTTTTTGCAAGGGCGTCAATGTTGGTGATTAAAGAGGTATCTCTACGTAAGCGTTCACATTCTCCCCCCGGCCAGCGCTAGCCTTTTTCAGGCTTTCAGGAGCATCGCTTGATGCACAAGATCAGGGCACTCTGCCCATTAATCCGCACTGAAACCCTGAAAAAGGCTACTGCTGGCCGGGGGCGTGAACAGTTACATCCCTACCAGGTAGCGGGATTCGCGTTCAGGCAGAAATCAGATTTGAGATCCAGTTAGTGCGTCAGGCCTCCTTGTCAGTCAAGGCAAGCGCCCGTATAATCTCACCCATAAAAGCAGGGATGTCCGAGGGTTGACGAGAGGTTATGATATTACCATCTACTACGACCTCTGAGTCCTCGTAGAGCACACCCGAGGCCTCTAGTTCTCTTGCCACACCTCTGTAACAGGTAGCCCGTCGACCGGCCAAGACCTTAGCCGACAATAGAATCTGTGGGCCGTGACAGATGGCGGCCACGGGTAGTCCCTTGTCTACAAACTCGCGCACAATGTCCTGGACTAGTGGAATTGAACGGAGCGTCTGAGGTGCCGTCTTACCACCGGGAAGAAGGAGCAATCTAAAGCCATCAGGTTCTACGTCTTCCAGAGCCAGGTTGGCAGTCACCATATAACCTCGCTTTCCCTCTATCTGCCCCCATTCCGGCGCGGCTATGTCCACCTGATATCCTGCCTCTTTAAGTCGGTACATAGGACACAGGAGTTCGCTGTCCTCAAATCCATCTGCACTCAAGATAAGTACTCTCATTTTGACACCTCTTGTTCAGTTTAACCCGAATAGACTTTTAATCCACAGATTACAAAATTACTCTAACGTAACCATTCACACCCCCCTCCTGTTGCAACCGTCTACGTCCCTGGCCAGCAGTAGCCTTTTGAAGGGTTTCAGTGCGGATTAATAGGCAGAGTACCCTGATTTTGTGCATCAAGCTGCTCCTGAAACCCTTCAAAAGGCTACTGCTGGCCAAGGGGATGTGAACAGTTACACTCTAACCATTATGAGGGGTGATGCAAAATCAAAATGGTCGTCAGGGCCCAGTGCATTGAAAACGAAGAGAGAGCCTAAGAGGCGCAAGACTGACAGCGCCCTGCGTGCAAGTCCGCACAGAGCGGTTCACTATGATAAAGCAAAGGTAACCGTTCACACCCCTTGGCTGAGGGTAT
>JALTHV010000301.1 GCA_027004315.1 Deltaproteobacteria bacterium | reverse complement strand
ATCATACTGCTACCCACCTCCTCCAGGCCGCTCTCAGGAAGGTCCTTGGAGAACACGTGAAACAGGCAGGCTCTCTGGTAACCCCTGAGAGGCTGCGTTTTGACTTTATCCACTTTTCGGCCATGACGTCTGCAGAAATCAAGCAGGTAGAAGACCTGGTAAACAGGCAGATCAGGCTAGACACAGAGGTCAAGACAGAGATACTCTCCTATAAAGAGGCAATGGCCCGTGAGGCAATGGCCCTGTTTGGGGAAAAGTATGGAGAGATCGTACGCCTGGTGAGCATCCCTGGCTTCAGCAAGGAACTCTGTGGCGGGACACACGTCTCTCGCACCGGGCAGATAGGTCTCTTTAAGGTCATCAGCGAATCCAGCGTGGCCTCAGGTATACGGAGGATCGAGGCCTGTACTGCCCAGTCCGCCCTAGATCTTGTGCACGAATGGGAGGAAGTCCTCTCCAGACTGGGTCCTCAGTTGAGGTGCCCGAGACAGGAAATGCCCAGGAGAGTTGCAGGCATCCTGGAGAGGACAAAAGACCTGGAGAAAGAGCTCCAGCAGGTAAAGATGGCCCGTGCCTCCCAGGATCTGGATGCCATCTTGAAAAAGACACAAGAGGTCGATGGCATAAAGGTCATCTCCGCCCAGGTCGATGCAGGAGATGCCAAGTCTCTCAGAGATCTTGGAGACAGGCTCAGAGACAGGATAGCTTCAGGGGTCGTAGTAATAGGTTCGAGGACCGATAACAAGGCCCTGCTCCTTGGACTTGTCACCAAGGACCTCACTGGCCGGGTCCATGCAGGAGACCTGATCAGGCAGGTGGCCAGAATAGTCGGAGGCGGTGGAGGAGGGCGTCCTGACATGGCCCAGGCCGGAGGTCCGAGGCCTGAAAGGCTCGGCAAGGCCATTGATTCTGTATATGATTTGGTGCATAGGTCTGTAGCTGAAAGCTGAATTCAGCTCATATTGAGGATTCTATGGAAAAGGGAAAGGCCCCTGAGGCCCTGACAAGAGAGATAGAGCAGGTATTGCAAAAAAAGATGAGGCCTATCTTTGAGCGTTACGGCCTGGACATCAAGGACCTGCTTGTTCCACTCAAATGGAAGCCTGTTGTCCTCATAATTGGCAACTACTCATCTGGGAAGTCGACCTTTATTAACGAGATAATGGGCAGCCAGATCCAACGTACCGGCCAGTCACCTACTGATGACAGCTTTACCATCATAAGTGCCCCTGAAGGCAACGAATCAGGGGGAGAGGTGCCTGGGCCTACAGTGGTAAACGATGAGCAGCTCCCATTTGCCTCTCTGAGGCACTTCGGTGAGAGTCTGCTCTCCCACATGCATCTCAAAAAAGTAGATAATACCCCCATCCTCCAGGACCTTGCCATTATAGATACCCCAGGGATGCTGGATTCAGTCACTGAGAAGGACAGGGGATATGACTATTTAGGGGTAGTTGGGGAGCTGGCAAGGCTTGCAGACCTCATTATCCTGATGTTTGATCCACACAAGGCAGGTACCATAAAGGAGACATATCAGGCCATCCGGGGGACACTCCCGGGCTCCACAGGGGAAGACAGGGTCCTTTATGTGTTGAACCGCATTGATGAATGTGAAAATATGAGCGATCTCCTGCGGTCTTATGGCACCCTGTGCTGGAACCTATCTCAGATGACAGGCAGAAAGGACATACCAAGGATATACCTTACCTTTGCACCTCAAGGCGGCAAGGTGCCACCGGGCTTTGAGGTATGGATGAACGAGCGGGAAGAGCTCAAACAGGCCATAAGATCTGCCCCCAGGATGAGGCTAAATCACATGCTCCAGGAAGTGGACCGGGTCGTGAGGGAACTGGGCATGGAGATAGAGGCACTGGCCGCCTTCCGTAGAGGATTTGTTCAAAAACTCAAAGGGGTAGTACGTACATGGGGCCTGATCGCCTTGCTGGCCTTCTTCTTTGGGGACCTGGTCATGAATCTTTTTCTGGGCTATCCAGATACCCCATTCGTAGAGGCCCTATTGACTGGAAAACTTGGCCTGAATGGTCTCCTCTGGCCTATTGTCTGGAGTACTTTGGTCCTGGCCTCGGCCTCTCTCTATGTCCAAAAGATGTTCTTTCCGAAGTTCATAAAAGATACCCTAAAGAATCTGGACTCCTTGATCCCCCTTGAGACTGCCTATAAGAGAGACCTCTGGGACAGGGTAAGAGATCGAATACACAGGATTATCACAGACCAGGCCAGGAGGCAGATATGGATTGCCCATGGCCGGTACCTTGAAAAGATAAGGGGCTT
>JALTHV010000300.1 GCA_027004315.1 Deltaproteobacteria bacterium | reverse complement strand
TGGAGGATTTATCATGTTACTTGTCACTGCTGCACAGATGCAGAGACTTGATCGAAGGACTATAGAGGAATTTGCCATCCCAGGTCTGATACTAATGGAAAATGCAGGCCGCGGCGTCTGCGATCTCATTCATCGGCACTTTGCGGCAAGGCTCCATCAGGGGGTCACTGTCCTGGCAGGACCTGGTAACAATGGTGGAGATGGTTTTGTCATAGCAAGGCACCTCCATCAGGCAGGAGTTAAGGTAAAGATCTTGGCCTTGGTGTCCGGGGAGAAATTCAAAGGGGATGCACTCACAAACTACGGAATACTAAAGAAACTGGGACTCCCTATCGCAGAGTGCCTGGATTCAGCTTCCCTCTCCGCTGTCTCTGGACCTATCAAGAGATCTGGACTTATTGTGGATGCCATCTTCGGGACTGGCCTCACCAGAGAGGTTACAGGAAGGTTTGCCCGGTCTATAGAGATGGCAAATGAGGGCCCTGCCCCTATAATGGCAGTGGATATCCCCTCTGGGCTGTCTGCCGATACAGGACGTCCCCTGGGCACGACCATACGGGCAGATATCACTGCTACCATGGCCCTTGCCAAGATTGGGCTCGTCCTGCACCCCGGGGCTGACTATGTAGGAGATCTCCACGTTGTAGAGATCGGCATACCCCGAAGTGCAATAAATGAAGCCGGTATCAAGACAGAACTCTTTGATGAAGAGTCCTTCAGGACTGTCCTTAGGCCAAGGCCTGCTACTGGTCACAAAGGCACGTTCGGACACATCTTGATATTGGCAGGTTCAGAGGGGAAGACAGGGGCCGCTGCGCTCTCAGCCCATGGGGCCTTGAGGTCAGGGGCAGGGCTTGTCACCCTGGGATGTCCATCAGGCATACAGCCTGTGCTTGCCCAAAAGCTCACTGAGGCCATGGTTGAAGGCCTCCCTGAGACCAGATCAGGGACCCTCTCCAGGGAGGCCATGCCAGTAATCGAGTCCATGTTGGAGAAAAGGGAGGCCCTGGCCATGGGCCCTGGCCTGGGACTTGGCAGAGAGACCCGGGCCCTTGCATGTCAGCTCATTGAGGCGGTCCCTGTCCCTGCGGTTGTAGATGCCGATGCGCTCACTGCCCTTGGCACGGACTACGGCCCTGTGAGGCGGGCAAAAGGGCCCCGGGTATTGACACCTCATCCTGGAGAGATGGCCCGTCTGCTCGGATGCACTACGGCCGAGGTCCAGCATGACCGCATGGCAGCCGCCCTCTCCCTGGCCCATAGTTCAGGGGCCATAGTGGTCCTCAAGGGGGCCAGGACCGTGATTGCCGCACCTGACGGAAAAATTTCCATAAATAGCACAGGAAACCCCGGCATGGGGGCAGGGGGCATGGGAGATACACTTACAGGGATTATCGGAGGCCTCCTGGCGCAGGGCTATGCGGCATGGGACGCTGCAAGGATCTCCGTCTTTGTCCACGGACGGGCAGCAGATCAGATGGCAAAACTCAGGGGCAATTGGGGGTACCTGGCAAGCGAGGTAGCAGACTGGATACCCCATCTATGGAGCCAGTAGGGGCGAAAGATCTTTCGCCCCTACATTAATCCAGGCATCTTACCTATCCGGCGTTGACAGATTTTTTTGGTTTCCAGATCCAAGTTGATATATCCTGGAAAGACGATGCAGATATTTTTGAGGGTCTTTTCAGCCACCATTATCGTCGTCAGTCAGCTCCGGGATGGTATCAATAGCGGCGAAACGTGGCTCGTGCAGAGGAAGGAGGATGTCCGCCATATTTTTTACCCGCAGCACCTGATTATATGCCTCATATGTATTTACGACGGTACCAGGCGGTATTACTTCCATTTCCATAGCGCGGATGGCAGGAGGAGGCTCAAGATTTTCCATGATGATACAGAATCCTGTGATGGCCGCTTTACCTGCACTGGTGTCTATCAGTACCGTCAGGCCCCCTGCAGTATGAGCAGGGGTGTGGATGACACGGATGCCAGGGACGATCTCCTGGTCTCCATGAACTACCTGAATCTGTCCGGCCTGATCTGGTTCCTCTATATAGTCAGCCAGATACCGGAAGTCGAGAGGATGTGGATTATAGGCAGTCTCAAGTTCCTTTTCGTGGACATAGAAGGTGGCATTTACACATTTGAAGTCGTTCTCACAGTGATCGTTGTGGAGGTGTGTGTGTATAACGATATCAATATCACCGGGTTTGAGATCCCAACGTGCCAGGCCTTCCTCAAAGGTGTAGATCTTGCCCCCTATAGCCCTCTCACGGTCTTCTGATTTAATAACCCCCAT
>JALTHV010000299.1 GCA_027004315.1 Deltaproteobacteria bacterium | reverse complement strand
GCAGACAGGTGTATCAGGGACCACCCGTCCTCTGACCTCTCATAGTGGACAATAGCACCCTCATGGAGTTTAAAGAGTATAGTGTCTCCGGCATCAGGGCCAGCGAGGATGTCTGCCTCTGGATTGAGGATGACGGCACGGTCATCTGTAGCCATATCATAGCCCTTCAGACCAAGAGAGAGACCTGCAATGAGCCAGAGGATCAGAAAGGCTACAGAGAGATAGTATGTCCACTCTGTCTTTAGAAACAGCCTTATCAGGAGGATTGCCCAAAATATGAGATTCACTATGGCAAATGCCCAAAAAAGCTCACCGAGACTAAAGGAATTGAGCCAAAAAAAGGTCGTGCTGACAAGGCCCCTGGTCTCAGGAATGGCATCCTGGGTCTTATCGAGTGCATAGTGGAGATTAAAATTCAGGTCGGCATCCCTCGGCATCAGGATGCGGGCACGTTCATAGTTCAGGATGGCCCGGCCGAGCCGGTGCATACGAAACCAGGCATTCCCCAAATTGTAATAGATGTCTCCACTCCTATGACCAGAGCGGATCAGACGCTGATATCCATCAATCGCCTCCTGATATCTCCCCTGTCTGTAGGCCCGATTTGCATTGAAAAAGATCTCCTCCCATCCAACTGCCCTGGCGCTGACATCAGACGCCAGCAATAGGGCCATCATAGAAATGGCTATACCCGCCCGGATAATTCTCTTCACCGGATCTCCTTTTCGATCTGCTGCACGAGTCTGGAGATATCTTCTCTCATAGGGCAGGCCTCCTGGGCCCTGCCGGTATAGATGGCATCTTCAATGCCCTGAAACACAGAGTGCAGCTCCTGGGCCAGGTCATGGCTGACACCATTTGATTCCAATATCTCTGCTGCCTCATCTGGGGTAAGAGAGCCAAGAGACAGGCCAAATCGATCATTCAGGTATGTCCTGACAGACAGGGCCATATCGCTGAAACTGAGTCTCTCTCTGTGGCACTTCCTTATGAGTTCCCTGGCCGCACCCCTTGCCCTTGAGGCCTTTCTGGAGCTATATGACCTCTCTCTAAGTCTCAGCCCAAGAAAGGTCATGAGATATATAAACAGGGGTGCCATAAGGACTGCCCAGAAGGCCAGGCCCCCAGGCCGAATATGGGGCCCGGTCCCCAGGTCCTGGATAGAGGTATGTATGGGAAGGATATCATGGCCCAGCTCCTTGACTGCCTCTTTGACAGGCATGGTTTCGTGTACAGCCTGGGCACTGGGGATCCGGGCCTGCCCTGTCTGGCCTGGTAAGACATCTAGAGAGATGGGTGAGGTCCTTGCCACTCGATATTGATGGGCCTTGGGATCAAAAAAGCTGATGCTGAGGGGAGGAATCCTGTAGTGTCCCCCTCTTTCAGGTACCAGTGCCCACTTCATGGTCTTTGAGCCCTTCAGCCCCTTCTCATCCGGGCTTACCTTCAGGACCGGCTCATCGGCATACACCTTTATGTGGTCCAACTCAGGCAGTTTCAGGTCTGGCATACAGTCGACATTTCCACGCCCCTTCAGGACAACCGTCAACGTAGCAGAATCTCCGGCCTTTAGCCTGGCAGGCTCCAGCCTGGAACTGATTTCAAAGTCCCCGACCAGCCCGCTGAATCCCCTGGGCCTGCCTCTCTGGGGCAAGGGCAGCACCTTCAGATCGAGGGATTCACTGGCCAGGGTCATGGGCCTGCCTGTAGCAGAAGAGAAAAATGGGTCGTTAAAGAGGTCCCAGGGTGATTGGGACCTGGGCTGGAAGACAGTCATATCCATTTTTGAAGGATGAATATGATATATCCCATCTCTGGAAGGTATCACGGCATAGCGTACCTCCAGCACCTGGTATGACCGGCCGTTATAGATACCGTGGTATTGCAGGGGCTTACCGAGTTGTCTGAAGCTGAGATAGTCCTCCTGGGGGAGTTCCAGAGAGACATTGCTGACCCTGACCTGGTGGTAGAGTTTGAGGGTATAGATTACCTGTCCCTCTACATAGACCTCTGGAGATGAGAGCCTGGCAGTCAGGAAGATAGGCCCCTGATTGGCACCTGATGACCTGGCCTGATGCACGACCTTTAGTGTTGCCGTGTTGGTCCTGTAGGTCTTGCCCCCAATAGTCACCTCGGCTGGCCCGATCTCAAAGGTGCCTGTCTCCCTGGGCCTGAGCAGAAAGGTATAGTCGACCTCAGAACTCATCTGGCCATTTATGATCTCAATGCGGCTGGAGGTCCCCTCCTGCGAGACATCAAACTTTTCCACACCGTGGAGGACTGGCATATAATTACCCCCACTGGCCCCTGATACGGCAACTGTTACGGTTATGGAGTCTGCGATAGTGGCCTCATTACGGTCCAGTCTCATAGACACGGAGACATCGGCCATGGCCAGGGATGGAATCAAGAAAGATATAGAGACCAGAATGACGATGAAAGCAGACCTCTTCATCCTACCAGTCCTTTCCTGAAGGAACGCCCTCCTTCCTGTCTTTAGGGACCTGGAAGCGCATAAATCTGGAGGGGTCCTCCTTAATATTTTCCAAAAGGGCCTTGGCGTCTTCCCTGCTGATCATAGGCATGGCCTGGCCATTACCTTTCCCTGGTTTCTCTTTAGGCATAGAATGGAGGGGATTCAGTCTCCCTGAGAGGTCCTCAGGTGACTTCTTCTTGGTGCCTTGGGCCTGATTGGGCCTGGTCTTCTCTTTTTTGGATCCAGCACCATTTTTGGGTCGGCCTTTTTTTGCCTGATGGTTGTCTGCCTGAGGAGGTCTCTGGCCATGTGCATTGCCCTTAGACTTTTTGCCCTGTCCCTTTCCCTTTTTCTTGCCTTTTGATTGGCCGGGTCCCTTTTTTGCCTGCCTCTTTTTCTCTCTTTGCTTCTCCAATCTTCTCAAGGCCAGTTCCAGATTGGCCTTGGCGTCTTCATTATTTGGATTATAGAGGATGGCCTTTCTATAACAGGCCACCGCACCCTGAAAGTCGCCCTTTTTAAAGGCAATATTACCCAGGTTATATGCGGCCCTAAAACGTATCTTGTTATTATTGGCCCTCACCAGGGCGCTGGAAAATGCAGCCCTTGCACCTCGATAGTCAGAGGCCTGATAGGCAGCACACCCCCTATCATAACGAAAGCGGACGTCCTTCGGGTGATCCATATCCAGCTCGGTATAGGCCTTCTCGGCCTCTGCAAAGTGGCCCTCTCTGTAGAGTCTATCCGGGTCCTCAGCGGCCATGACCTGGACAGAGAATATAAGACAAAAGAGAAATACAGATATCTTGATAGCCCTGGACATCTTTATGCACCTCTTTCGTAACCGTTCACATTCCCCTCCCGGCCAGCGGTGGCCTTTTGAAGGGTTTCAGTGCGGATTAATAGGCAGAGTGCCTGATCTTGTGCATCAAGCTATGCTCCTGAAACCCTGAGAAAGGCTACTGCTGCCAGGGATGTAAACAATTACCCTCTTTCTATAGATCTCCTCTCAGGGATCATGCCATCCAGCAACAGGAGCAGGAATGCAGCCACGACAAATGGGCTAAAGCGCTCTTCATGTACCTCTATCTTACCACTCTTTAGGGCCCTGGCCTCTGTGCTGGACTTTATGCCCCTGAAATATAGGGTATCCAGGTCCAGGTCCCCGGTTACAGACCTGACATAGGTACCTCCGGTCATAGAGGCAATCTTCCTGAGGCCTGTCTCATTGAGCCTGGACAGGATCAGATTGCCTGCCCTGTCCTTCATGAATCCGCCCTTTCCACCTCTGACTGGGATTGGCCCACCGGATGGATTGCCTATGCCAAAGACAAAGATCTTGACTCCCCTCTTTGCCGCCTCCTGGGCCGCCTCGACTCCCTTGCCCTCATTGTCCTCGCCGTCTGTGAGGAGGAGAATGACCTTATCTGTATTGGATTTAAAATTGAAGGCAGAGAGACAGGTCTCAATGGCTGCACCCAGGTCTGTACCCGGGACAGGGATCAGCCCTGGTTGCAGGGCATTCAGAAACATCTTTATGGCCCCATAGTCCAGGGTCAGGGGGCACTGGACAAAGGCCACTCCGGAAAAGGCCACCAGACCCAATCGGTCTCCCTGCACGACCCGCAAAAAATCCTGTACCTCTCGCTTGGCACGCTCCAGCCGATTCGGTCTGACATCCTCGACCATCATGCTGGGGGATACATCCACTGCTATCATAATATCTATACCCTTTTGGGTGACCTCTTCAAAGTGACTGCCCCATCTAGGGCCTGCCAGGGCAAATATCATCAGTGCCAGGGCAGTCAGCAACAGAAATCCCTTCAGAAAGCGGTTCCCCTTTTGGACCCTCCCTGTCAGCCTGGACAGGAGCTCCAGGTCGGCAAGCCGCCTCATATCCCTCTCCTTCTGCCTGTTGTAGAATATGAGGGCCACCACTACCAGGGGCAGGGACCAGGAAAAGTGGAGGACCCATGGATGTGCAAAGGTCATGGGATTACCCTCAAGATCGTGGTCTTCAAAAAGACCTCCAGGCCAAGGACAAGGATAGCGGGTACGAGAAAATATGGATAGAGTTCCCGAAAGTGAAAAAATCTCTTGACCTTCACCCTGGTCTTTTCCTCTCGATCTATCATGTTGTATATCTTTGACAGCCCCTTGCTGTCAGCGGCCCTGAAATACCTTCCACCCCCAATGTCTGCCACCTTTTTCAGCATATCTTCGTCCAGGTCAACCCTCTGGTAGACAATGCGTGTGCCAAAGGGGGTGTTGATCTTAAATGGCGCAGGACCCCTTCCCCCTACGCCTATGGTATAGATCTTGATGCCCAGGGCATGGACTGCCTCTGCTGCCTGGACAGGCGTCAGGTCTCCTGCATTATTTCTCCCATCCGTAAGGAGGATCAAGATCTTGGACTTGCCCTTGACGTCCTCCAGCCTCTTGCCTGCAATGGCAATTGCAGAACCAATGGCAGTCCGATCTCCTGCCATACCTATCTTCATCCTCTTCACCAGGCCCAAGAGGAGCCCCTTATCTATGGTCAGTGGGGACTGAGTGAATGCCTCTCCCCCAAAGACGACGAGACCTATCCTGTCTGCCTTCCTCTTCTTGATAAATGTACTGACCACCTTCTTGACGACCGTAAGCCTGGACACCGGTCTGCCATTTAACCGGAAGTCCAGGGCCTGCATGGAACCAGAGGCATCCAGGCAGAGCACAATATCTACTCCAGAGGATGAGACCTCCTGGGACATATTGTAGAGCTGGGGCCGTGCGGCAGCTATAACCAGGAGGCAGAGACAGATGGCCCTCAGGATCAGGGGTATGTCTGCCAGGAGACGGCCGCCCCTGCCTGCCAGGCTGGCCAACTGCGAGGTCATGGAATATGTGATCCCGGCTGGTCTCCTCCACCACCTGAAAAAGAGCCACCCTGCCACTGGTACAAGCATGACAAGGAGGACGGGATAGGCAAACCTGAACATCATTGCCCTAGCTCCGGAGGGGCAGGACTGGTCTCCTGTATATAGGAAAGGGCCATTTCTATCTCTTTCTCCTTCTCTGCCTGTGTCGGTATTCTGTCTGCAAACTTGACCAGGTCTGCCTCTCTCAACAGGGGCAGGAGCCTTCTGTCCTGCTCTGTATCCAGATGGCGAGCGATCTCCTCTGTAGTGTACTCCACTGCAGGAAACCCCCTGAGAGACCCCAGATATCGTCTCAGGATCTCAGAAAAATAGAAATAAAATTCCTTGATATGTCCCTTTTCAAAGAGTCTCTGGGCCACCAGTCTCCTGATCTCCCTCCTTGCCCAGATGTGCGGAGGGTCCTGAGGCTCGGCTGTGACTTCTCTGACATGCCGTCTCTTGTACCACCAAAGCATGGCAGACAGGACCAGGCATATACAGAGGATGCCCAGTGCCCATGGCAGGCACCTCCTCCACAGGGGCCTTGCCGGGATAATGCCCTGAATGGGCCTCAATCTCGCGTCTGCAGGCCTCTTCAGATTGGACAGCACGGTCAATGAGACCGGACCTGCCTGTAGGACATGCCTCTTGCCGTCTCTGCCCAGATAGGTAAGAGAGATGGCACCTGTCTTCCAGGTCTTGAGCCTGTCGACCAGGAGCCTGATCCTGATCTCCCCGGGTCTCCTCTCTTTCCCTATAGGTGTAAGGCCCTCAATGCCCTTGATCTCTGGGTCTGCAGGAAGCCTTGCCCCCTTTGGGAGGCGGTACCTGAGACAAAGGGTTACGATGTCTCCCACCCTGGCCGATTTTCTGTCAAGCTGTGCGGTCAGGGACGGCACATTCCCTTTCTGTGCACACAGAGGGCCGGGCAGGGCCAGGAAAAACAGGACCACGGCAACCAGAATACAGCGGATCTTATAGATGATACTCAAAAGAGACACCATAGATGCAGAACACTATGAATCTCATGCCCGTCTCTTCTTTTGGGCAAACAGGCGCATCAGGGGCTCTGCTACAGGTCCACCTGTTGAGAGATCTACCAGGTCAACTCCTGCCCCTGCCAGGATATCTCTGAGATGGGACCTCTGTTTCTCTCTGCAGGCATGCCACTTCTCTCTCAGGGCCCTGCTCCGGGTATTGATCAATGCCACCTGCCCGGTCTCTGGGTCCCTGAAGGTCGCAAGGCCCACATCGGGGAGTTCCTCCTCTGTGGGGTCAGATATCTTGATGACCGTGAGTTCATGTCTCTTTGCAGTCAACCTCAAAGACCTTTCGAATCCAGTATCCATACAGTCAGATATCAAAAATACAATGGCATGGCGCCTTACCACCCGATTCAGATAGGTAAATACCGCATCTATATTTGTATCCAGTTCCTGGGACTGGTAGGTAAAGATCTCTTTGATAAGCCGCCACACATGGGATGCCCCCTTTTTGGGTGGGATATATTCCTCCACCTGAGAGCTAAACAATATGGCCCCTACCTTGTCATTGGTCCGGATGGCCAGGAAGGCCAGCATCCCTGCCACCTCTGCCAGGAGCTCTCTCTTGAATTT
>JALTHV010000298.1 GCA_027004315.1 Deltaproteobacteria bacterium | reverse complement strand
TATTCTGGAGATAATGCTTAGCTTTATCTTTCTCTGCTAGAGCCTTCTTTAGCTCTTGATTCTTATATTCTAATTCTCTATCTATATTTTCAAATTTTCTCTGTAGATCAATAAATGCCTCCTGTAGCCTGGTAGTTGATTTGCCAAAATCCTCAAAAGCTTGTTGCAGTAACATACTAGCTAATTGGTGTTCACTGGTCTTGTTATTCATACTCATCATTGGATAGGGTGTTAATGGTTCATATAGAATCCGCTAAATATTTAGAGTATTTTTTACTCCATATTTTGTCATACATATAGTAAGTAACTAGATCTGGCCAAAAATTATCTTTAGTTTTCTCTCTTAATATAGCAAATGTCTTTTCAGCCATCGAATTGTCATCTAATTTTATATAAGCTTGCCCTATATTAAAGACAGTCCATGGATTCTCTTTCCCTTTAGGAGTCATATCTAATGAATTTTTATACATTGATATTGCTCTCTTATATCTACCTTCTTTATATAAACAATTACCTAATCTTTCATAAGAATGAATAATTAAACTAATAGGACATTTTTGATGTTTATCTTTACATATGTCTATCACCTTTTCATAATTTATAGATGCAGATGGATATAAATTCATTTCCATTAAAGAATCTGCATAGTGTACATAAATATCTGTAACATTCTTAAGGTCTTTGCTGGACTCCAGAATCTCCGAATAAAAATGGGCTGCCTCCTCGAAGGATCCCTCTTTATAGTAAATATTTCCTAAAAGTTCTTTTACCTTTATCAATGTATTCTTATTACAAGTTGAATTTTTCTTAAGTAGATCTTTTAGTTGCTTTTCTGCATTATTATAGTCTCCTTTATCATAACTACTTTCTGCTATATTGAATAAGATTTCATATCTTTCCCTATTACTCTTGAAAATAGTAGCCATTCTTCTAAAATGTTTAATAGCATAATTTTCTAAGCCTAGTTTCTTAAAGCTATCCCCAATCTTTAATAAGAGACTAAAGTCAGCATATTTAAATAAGTTATATTCGTAAGATTTACAGTATAGATTATAAATAGCAAAGTAATCTTGCTTTGAATAATAATTATCTACTAAATACTTTAGACTATTTGATATCATATTTTTCTCGCTAGCTTTTTTATATCTTTCATAAAAAAAATGGCTTAGTAGATAATGGTAAATATTAAAGGATTTTTTATAAGAGCCTCTCTGTAAAAAGGCATAACCTTTCAAAAAAAGTAATTCTTCTCTCTTTTCGTTATCTGGGATTTGGGCTATCATCTTGTCATATATCTCAATCATCTCCTGATAAGACTCCATTCCAGAAGAGATATATGTTGGTAGTTTTGTCTTAGAATTTATAATTCCAATATCTGCCATTATTAATGCACTCTTCTGGGCCTCCCTGGTTCTGGGATATTTACTGATTACTAAACCAAGCATTTTGCTAGCAAGAGATGGCTGATGTACGCCTATAAGGGAACGAGCAATATTATAAATGACATCTTTAGAGTATTTTTCTTCAGGAAATAGGACTATAAGGGTAAAAAAGGCCTTCAGGGCCTGATCATATCTTCCAGATTGGAGATAAAAGGACCCCAAGTCAAAAAGATTATCTTTTGATATTTTCTGTAAGTCAGGCCATTTTTCTAATGCATTACTATACCAAATATTTGCGTCACTAAATTGACCTAATTGAAAATAGCAATCACCTACATCAAAATATGCATCCTTGATATGTTTATCATCTGGAAATTTTTCTATGTATTCCTTAAATTTCTCTATTGCCTTATTAAATTCTCCTATTTTATAATATAGTTTACCTATCATGAACAGAGATTCAGAAATATATCTTGATGTAGGATAGTTAAGACATAAATATCTAAATTCTGTTAGTGCCTCTGGATAAAAATTTAAATATTCATAGCTCTTTGCAAGTCTATAAGTAATTATTGTTGCATCTTCTCTCTTTAGGTCAGGATAATCGCGGATAAGTTCTCTGTACTTATCTATGGCCTCCAAAAGATATCTTTTATTACTTCTTCTGCCAAGAAAATAATAACTATCAGCTATTAGCCTTGATATAGACTCCTTTTTTAGGCCCTTGAAATCCTTATGTTGAACTATTTGCTCTAATATAGCTAAGGCTTCCTTATAACTCCCAGAATTAAAATCCTTCATGGCAACATCATATAATGATGTCTGCTTATTTGGTACCTGAAGAGCTCTTTGGGAGCTCATTAGCAGTTTCTTGCAGGATACGGTCTTTTTTATTGAATCCGATGAATTGGCCTCTCCTGAAGATGGCTCTATCTTAACTGCCTTATCTTTTTTATCTACATTTAATGGATTGAGCTTCTGTGAAGTCAAGTCTATATTCTTAGAATGAATAGAAGAACACTTAACTTTACGTAATACAAAATTCTTAATTATGCCTCTTTGTTTTAGGCTATTCCCAGCATATAATGCTTCTTGTTTAGTCTTATATCTACCTGTTAGTACACGATACCACTTTCCTCTCTTTAAAAAATTTACACTTTTACAAAATAGCTCAAGATTCTTTGGCTTTAGAGAATCTATTAGTGCCTTAGCTTCACCAGAACTTTTACATGAAGCTATTTGAACACTATAGAATGCATCCTCAGGCTCTTCCCCAGAGGCCCTTGCATGGGGAACAAAAATAAGCAATGACATCAAAGCAATAAAACCAGGAGATATTTTTAAGTCAAAGTGAGACATTTTTACCATTAGCAATAAGATAGTCTATTATAAAAGACTAAAAGCAATTTATATACCAATTCTCTCTACATAAGCCTTCAAGGGATTAATGGGCAGAGTGTCTGATCTTGTGCATCAAGCTATGCTCCTGAAACCCTGAGAAAGGCTACCCTGATATGGCACAAAAAATGCTGTATTATTGAGACAGTTACGATTAAGGAGTTAAATTCTATGAGATCCAGCAGTGAACAGGGCCAGGTTCAACTCAAGCCAGGAAGTGAATTAGATGTCAATTTTATTTATCATAACAAAATAATAAATACCAGAGCCCATGTGAAAGATTCCTCAGATAATACGATAGTCCTTGAGTTTGAAGAAAATGACAAAAAAATGACCCCTCCAGTTGGCACAGACATTTATGTTTTAGGAAATACTATATGCTACAATGTTATAGATTCAGAGAAATTTCCAGAAGTTAGAGCTACTAAAGTCTTCCACAGAAACTATGTAAGAGTAGACAATATACTAAAGGTTGCCTACAAAAAGATTTCACAAGAAGAGTATAATAAATACAGGGCACCTGTTATATATGAACAGATATTTGGTGAATCTTTCAAGGTACCTGAAATCGAAGAAGTTAATCTAAAGTTACTATATAAACTCATATATCAACTAAATCTAAAAATAGACCATATTTTAGATATATTAGAAGATAAAACCACTAAAAAATATTCACTTATTAAGAATGAATATATAAATATTAGTGGTGCTGGACTAAGATTTACTGTGGATCAGGCTTTTTCAATCGGTGATATTATTGCCCTTAGGATCTTCTTGCCCTTGTCTACTCAAACTCAGATAGATGTCCTTGGCAAAATAACAAGAGTCACAAAGAAAAAAGACAGATATTGTATTGCTGTCAAATTTATAGAATTATCAGAAGATGATCGAGAAATGATCATCAAATATGTATTTAAAAGACAGAGAGAGATCCTTCGGCTTAGTTCAGCGTAACTGTCGGGGAAATGTGAATGGTCATCACTTCTCTTTTATTGAGACATCCACCACAAAGGGGCCTTCCTGTGTCTCAAATGGGATAATAATACTTGGGGCACTCACGATGTGAGAAATCGAGTGATTCTTGCCTGAGATTACAGTAGGGATTGCAGCCGAGATGCTCAGGCCGAGCGATTCCAGGTCCTTTCTGGCCACACCTGAGACCATATTTGTGATCTCACCAACGGCATCCTCAATCTCACCATTGATCTCTCGCATCGTTTCACCTAAGATATTTGAAACGATATTCAGTATACATCTTTCAGAAAAACTCAAGGCCATTGAACCAGTCACTGCCCCTGTAAAACCTATTATCCCAGAGACATCACCTCTGGCCAGATTATCCTTTTTGAGATATGGTTTACCCGGTACTGGTTCAATAGAGGCCATGGTCTTCAATACATACAGGGTTGCATCCAAAAAGGGATTGATAAATTTGACATTCATGGGCCTAGCCTTTCATCTTCTCTATAATCTTTTCGATCTTTTTATTCAGGACCTCGGCAGTAAAGGGCTTTACAATATAATTACTGACACCTGCCTTGACTGCCTCTACAACGTTATCTTTGAGAGACTCTGCTGTAACCATCAGAAAGGGTATACTGCTAAATTTGCTATCCGCCCTCACGGCCTTCAGAAAATCAATCCCAGACATATTGGGCATATTCCAGTCTGAGATGATAAAGTCTATCTTTTGCGACCTCAATTCCCTCAAGGCAGAGACACCATCTTCGGCCTCTATGACCTCTTGATACCCAATCTGACTCAAGAGGTTTCTAATGACCTTTCTCATCGTGGCAAAATCATCAACTACCAATATCCTCATCTTTTTATCAAAATCCATGATACACCTCTATCTCTATAATATTGATACTTTTAGCCCTACATCTCACTCAATTCAAACAGACCCTCTGGGTCCAATATCAGTCCCACGTTACCGTCTCCCAGGATGGCACCGCTGGAGATCCCCTTGATATCTTTCAAACTCTCACCCAGGCTCTTGATCACTACTTCCTCTTCACCTACAATTTCATCTACCATTATGCACTTAGACCTGTCTTCGGCCTCAATGACTGCTATTATGGCCTCCCAGGGCTCTCTATGCTCACACTCTATGCCAAATAGTTCATGTAATCTCACCAAGGGCATAAGGTCGCCCATTACATTTATCATTTCACCTTTACCAACCACATTGTTGTAGGACTCCTTGGGAGGACGCAGCAGTTGTTTGATGGCACTGGTAGGGATGATATATCTCTCTCTACCTACCCTCACAGTTATACCATCAATAATGGCCATGGTAAGCGGGAAAAACGTCATAATACTGGTCCCTTTACCATAAATACTATTAATTTCTATCTTCCCAGACAATTTTTCCACTGCCTGTTTCACTACATCCATCCCGACTCCCCTGCCTGAGACATCCGTTACCTCCCTGGCAGTAGAGATACCAGGGCGAAAAATCAATTTATAGATTTCCTGATCTGAAAGCCCCTGTGAACTATCAATGATCCCTTCTTCAATGGCCTTTTTCAGTATCTTGTCTCTGTCCAGGCCCCTTCCGTCATCAGATATCTCGATCACAATATTGCCGCCCCTGTGATAGGCCTTGAGCTGAATCAGGCCCTTCTCAGGTTTTCCCAATTTTATCCGTTCCTCCCTGGGCTCTATGCCATGATCTACTGCATTCCGTATCATGTGCACAAGGGGGTTATATATCTCGTCTATCATATTTTTGTCTATGTCCGTGTCCTCGCCCTCCATAACGACGCCAACCGATTTCCCGAGCTCTCTAGAGAGGTCTCTTACCAGACGGGACATCCTCTGAAATGTCTGCTTGATCGGCACCATCCTCAAGCTGGTAGATGTCCTCTGGAGTTCTGATGTGATGCTGGATAGTTGAGAGACGTCCTTGACCAATTTCCTGTCGACATTCGATTGAATAGCAGGATTCTGCCTGATCATTGCCTGGGTAATGACCAGCTCGCCAACCATATCGATGAGGTCATCCAGCTTCTTTACATCTACCCTTATCGTAGCGGTGTCCATGGCTCGAGTCTTCTGTTTTCTCAGGGCCTGAGATACCTGCTTCGGGCTGACCTTGCCTTTACCTATCAAGACCTCCCCTATCTTCTTTGAGGGGTCTGTCTGCACAACTTTCAGGCCCTCTTCCACGGACTCCTGTGTTATGGCACCATCCTCGACCAGTATCTCTCCCAGTCTCTTTGTCCCCTCTGTATCCGAAATCCCTTGTTCAACGGCCCTTATCCGCTTCCTTATGGCAGGGATATCTATCTCCAGGGGTCCTGGGGCCTTACCTTCCAGCTTATCTCTCAACCTGCCAATCATTGCCTTCAAGGCATCACTTCCATCCAGGACTACATCTATAACCTGGGAGGTCACTGGTAGTTCGTCATTTCTTGCCTGGTCCAGGAGGGTCTCCAGGTCATGGGCAAGGTCGCGGATCTCTTCCAGATTGAGAAAGGCAGCTACCCCCTTGATGGAATGAAACGGCCTGAAGATGGCATTGATATGATCTTTGTTTTCGGGTTCCTGTTCCAGATTCAATGTATTTACTTCGATCTCATCGATGTATTCCAGGCTTTCAATGACAAAATCTTTCAATAATGACTCATCTCCTGGCTCGGCCTCTCCAGATGGCTGTGATTCTTTCTGAGAGGCCTCGGCCTCAGGCACGTCTTTCTCTACGTGATCCCCTGTAAGTGCGGCAAGTGACTCCATAAAACCATCGATGTCACCCTCATAACTGCCGCTATTCCTGAAACTGTCACCGATCTCCTGCATCAGGGGGATCCCTTTTTCAAGGATCTTAAATCCTGCCTCTTTATCCTCTATACTATCAAGGACGATCTTCTCCAGGAGACTATTCAATCCACTGGCCACTCTCTTCAACTGATCTATATTCAGGGCATCTGCCTCTTTTATTATCTTATCCAGGCTATTGAGTAATTTGCCCGCAGTCGGTATATCAATTTCCTTAGTCTCCAGGAATAAAAATTCAGAGGCCATGCCGTCAATCAAATTCATCAAAGAATCACATTCCATAATTCACACCATCCTGTTAGCCTTTTAGGCTGTAGGCTGTTAGCCTTTTAGGCTGTAGGCTGTTAGCCTTTTAGGCTGTAGGCTGTTAGCCTTTTAGGCTGTAGGCTGTTAGCCTTTTAGGCTGTAGGCTGTTAGCCTTTTAGGCTGTAGGCTGTTAGCCTTT
>JALTHV010000297.1 GCA_027004315.1 Deltaproteobacteria bacterium | reverse complement strand
GTTGACGAAATCCGATATGAAAGTAAGCCGGACTCCCCTTTCAAATTTTAGCCCTGGTCTCTAATAAAAATGCCATCGATTGATTTAAATAGAGATTATCCGTCAGATGTTCACATCGTTCGATTAGGAGACCGGGAATTAATCCTTGTGGGGACGGCCCACATCTCTCAGAAGTCGGTCAATCTCGTCCGCCAAGTCATTGAAAACGAGATGCCAGACTGCGTGTGTGTAGAGCTGGACACCAAACGCTACGAGGCCCTGTCCAAGAAGAGGCGTTGGGAGTCTCTAGACCTCAAAGAGCTTATACGCAAGAAGCAGCTCAGCACCCTGTTAGTCAATCTGATGCTGGCCTCATTTCAAAAAAAATTAGGGAAACAGATGGGTGTGCTGCCAGGCACTGAACTCCTAGAGGCCACAAGGGCTGCTGAAGAAAACGATATCCCCATAGCCCTATGCGACCGCGATGTCAGGGTCACTCTTCGAAGGGCCTGGCATATTACCTCTCTCTATAGAAAGGGCTATCTCCTGGCCAATCTCTTGATTGGTCTGTTCGATCGGACGGAAATCACTGAAGAAAAACTGAATGAATTAAAGAAGACAGATGTCCTTTCAGAACTTATGCTGGAATTTGGTCATGCCCTTCCGGAACTGAAACAGGTCCTCATTGATGAACGGGATACATTCCTGGCAGAAAAAATCAAGGCTGTAGAGGGTAAGCGGGTCGTGGCCGTGATCGGGGCCGGTCATGTCGATGGAATCAAAAGGGCCTTACAGGAGGAGAAACACGCTCAATTAGATGAGATCAATACCATCCCTCCTGTCTCGCCGATCTGGAAGGTGTTTGGCTGGTCGGTTCCTGCAGTAATTCTTGCCTCTCTCGGGGCAATTGCCTGGGAAAAAGGAAGTAAGGTAGCTGGAGAAAATATCCTGTATTGGATTATGGCCAACGGCATTCCCTCATCCATTGGTGCCATGTTGGCCCTTGCCCATCCCCTTACCATTATCGCTGCCTTTGTCGCTGCGCCAATAACCAGCCTGACACCGGTCATTGGCGCTGGCTATGTCACTGCCTTTATCCAGGCCTTCGTCCGGCCGCCTGTAGTCATGGAATTTGAGACAGTCCTGGAAGACATGTCTACCCTGACTGGCTGGTGGAAAAACAGACTGCTTAAGATCTTCCTGGCTTTTCTATTGCCTGGCGTTGGCAGCATGATTGGCACCTGGATAGGTGGATATAAGATCATCTCCAATCTATTTTAGTAACTGCAGTCTTGTAGGTTTCTTCTCAAGCCGTACCCTGAGACGTCTTAGACGCTCTCCGCGATATAGTGAAACCAAGACCTCCTTCCCAGGCTCTTTGGTCAGCAGGATCTGGATTACATCGGCGTCTGAGTCTACTTCCTTTCCATCAATTCCTACTATTATATCGCCCCCTATCGGGTAAAGGCGGTTTCCTAGACGAAGTGTCTTATCACTCCCCCTTATTCCTGCCCTGGAAGCCGGCCCTCCAGGTATTACCTTTATTACCATCGCCCCCTTCTTTACTGAAAAATCAAGAAATCGGGCAAGGGTCGGGGTAACTGTCTGGAGGTTTGCTCCCATCCAGGAACGTATCAGGTAGCCCTTGGAAATGAGCTGTGAGGCCACCCACTTTATGGTCTTTGAGGGAATAGCAAAGCCCAGGCCGGGTATCTGTGGTGAAGGAGTGAATATCAGGGTATTTATCCCTATCACCCTGCCCGCTGAATCGATAAGCGGACCACCTGAAATACCTCTATTTATGGATATGTCAGTCTGAATTATCCCGTAAATAACACGTCCATCAGGTGTAGATATGGCGCGCCTGAGAGAACTGACTACCCCTTGTGATACCGTATATCCTGTGCCAAATGGATTACCCAGTGCAAGGACCTCTTGGCCTATATGGAGACTTAGGGTACTAAGATGCATTGGGTAAAGGGCCTTGAGTTCTTCTTGAGGGGCCTGCAACTCAAGTACTGCAAGGTCTGTCTCGTTATCATGACCTACCAACCTGGCCGGCCACTTGCGGCCATCATACATGACTACCTCGATAGAATGCACATCACAGATAATATGATAGTTGGTCAAGACGTGTCCAAGACGATCCAGGATAAATCCTGAACCTGAACCCCTATGCGGCACTGGCGCCAGATAGAAGTCAGATGCAAGTGGCCTGCTGGTTATGTTCACAACCCCTCTCGAGATCTTCCTGCAGAGATTGACCATGTGTTGTTCCCCAGTTGTAATAGCAAGACACGGAATGGACCACAGACAGATAAAGACAAGGGATAACAAAAGCGGGGATTTTTTTGAAAGAGACATGATTCCTTTTGGCCTCTTAGGCTATCTAAAAGGCTAATTTAAGCGCCAGGGCCACTATCAGAGCTATTATCAAACGATAATATACAAAGATATAAAATGTATGCCTGGTCAGATAGCGCATCAAGAAGGCTATAACCATATAGCCGCACAGAGCTGCAGCAATAAAGCCCCAGAGATAATTCATGCCCAGGGTCCCGAGGCCATTATGCCAGAGCTTTAGGCCCTCATAGAACCCAGCCCCTGCAATTATAGGACATGAGAGTAAAAACGAAAATTGGGCCGCTGCCCTCCTCTTAAATCCCAAAAACAGGGCCATGGTCATGGTTATTCCACTCCTTGAGACCCCCGGCACAATAGCAAGGGCCTGGGCCATACCTATGGCCAAGGCATCTTTCCAGCCAAGTCCCTCAAGACTGCGGCTGCGACGTGCCATACGCTCCGCCAGCCACAGGACCAGGGCAAATCCGGAAAGGGTTGTTACTACTATCCAGGGAGAACGAAAGATGGTAGAGGCATCTTCCTCCAGCAGATAACCCAAAATGGCACCTGGAAGGGTCCCTATTATGAGGAGAAAAAGGAGCTGTCTATCTCGTTTTCCTGATTGCCTTCCAGGAATCAGAGACCCTGCCATACCTGCCCAGTCATGCCAAAAGTACAAAAGGACTGATATCAGCGTACCCATATGGAGGGTGACATCAAATGCAATAGAAGCACTCTTGAGACGCATAAAGTATTCTGCCAGGATGAGATGGCCAGAACTGGAAACGGGCAAAAATTCCGTAGCGCCCTGAATGATACCGAGAAATATGGCCTCTATGCCAGTCATATAGTATTACCCTCTATATCCCCTGCTATCGGTTACCAACATGGGGACCTTCACTTATTGAGAATTTACACTGATTACAGACAAATCTGCATTCTTTCCCCAAAATACATCCAGCTACACATAGCAAGTGCCTGAACGGATCTTTTACTCAGACACCAGTTAGCAAAACCTGCCTGAAGAAAAAAATCTATATGGCGGAAGCGCATGGGAATCGAACCCACCCATCGAGCTCTTCACCCGATGCACCGGATTTGAAGTCCGAGAGGGCCACCAGTGCCCTTTCCGCTTCCAAGGTCTCTTTCTGTAAAGTCTTTAAGCATTCCTGTCAAGGAGATATATTTATAGAATAGAATCATCATACGTCTTTTTTGCAATAGGCCCGTATATTAGATAATCTATAAGGGATGTCAAATCTAACAATAGATATCTTAAATGTCCACCAACACAACCTAAAGGGACTCGACCTCTCTATACCTCTGGGGAAGATCACTGTCCTTACGGGTCCCTCGGGATCCGGAAAGTCTACCCTGGCCCTGGATGTACTCTTTGCCGAGGGGCAGCATCGCTATCTTAATTCCCTGGGGATGGCAGTAAAGCGTATTGTCCACCTGTGGGATAGACCACAAGTGGATGCAATAAAAGGCCTTCCACCACCTATAGCCCTTGAGCAACGACCTGCCATACACAGTCCCAGGTCCAAGGTAGCCACACTTACAGGCGTGGCAGACCTATTGCGCCTGCTTTTTGCCACGTGTGGCCGGGCATATTGCCCAAAGTGTCAAATAGAAATCAAGGCCCTCAGTGTAGATCAGATGGCCGACAGGATCCTGAATCTCCCCCAAGGTACGAGACTGACCCTGATGGCACCCTTGAGCCAAAGGCTGGATCTGATGCCCTTAAGCAAAATACTGAATGATTTAAAAAAAGAGGGGTTTTTTCGGGTCAGGATAGATGGGAGGCCATTTACCCTGGATGTCTCCATAACAATGGAAGGACGGCCACAGTCCCTGGAACTGGTAGTGGATCGCCTGATAGTGAAATCGGATATCCTTTCTCGTCTTGCAGATTCCCTTGACCTGGCCCTGAATTACGGTGATGGGTGCGTGTTAGTAGAGATCATCCCTGCGCAAAAAGCTAATAGGCCTGAGATACTCTCATTTACTGAGAAGATAATTTGTCCAGGTTGCGGGGCCTCTTTTCCCCCTATCAGTCTCAAACTCTTCTCTTACAGCCATCCGGAAGGAATGTGCACCTCCTGCAAAGGGACTGGTAAAGACAAGAGGGGCAGGACCTGTATAGATTGTAGAGGGACTGGATTAAACCCCTTTTCCCGTAGCGTCCGTATAGAAAATGAGACCCTCCCTGATCTCATGACATGCTCCATAGACAGGGCCTATTCATGGCTGAGATCCCTGTCCAAATGGGAATCCCGTGGTTTCAAAAATATACATGCCGGGGCCCAGATTGTTGAGGCCATCTTGTCCCGGCTTAGGCCCTTGGAGGAGATGGGCCTTGGTTATCTCTCTCTTGACCAACCGACTGCCTCCTTATCAGGCGGAGAGGTCCAGAGGCTGCGCCTGGGGGCCCAGATCGGACAGGACCTGACAGGGATACTCTATATAATGGATGAACCTACAGCAGGTCTGCACCCACGCGAGCAGGAGGCCCTGTGGCAGAACCTCTGCCATTTGAGGGACCAGGGTAATACGGTCATCCTAGTAGAACACAATCTCAGCATCATACGAAGGGCAGATTACGTAATTGAACTGGGCCCCGGGGCAGGAGATGCAGGAGGATATCTGGTCTTTTCCGGCACGCCTGAAGACCTGGCAAGAGACCAAAACAGCATTACTGGTCCATATCTCCAGGGAAAGAGGCGCCTCAAGAGATATGGAAAGATAATAAAATCTCGTGAAAGAATGGTCTTATGCCATGCAAAGAAAAATAACCTAAGAGACATTACTGTGGCATTTCCCCTCGGCTGCCTGGTCTGCGTGGCCGGGGTATCGGGATCAGGGAAGAGTACCCTGGTAACAGATGAACTCTACCATGCACTCCAAGGTAATGGAGAGACAGAATTGCTCCTGGAGGGAAGATCGCATAATACACCTAAAGTCATCCTTGTAGACCAGGCACCATTTACAAGGGCCCGCTATTCTATACCTGCTACATATATGGGCATCTTTAATCCGCTAAGAGAGCTCTTTTCCAGGACCCCAGAGGCCCGAAGCCGGGGATATAAGGCCAGCTACTTTAGTCTCATGCGTAAAGGGGGCAGGTGTGAAAGGTGTCAGGGCCAGGGCTTTATAGACCTGGACCTGCAATATCTTCCACCAATCAGGGCTATCTGTAAGCTCTGTGGAGGTATGCGTTACAACAGGGAGGCCCTAGGGATAAGGTATAAGGGACTGAACATGGCAGAGGTCCTGGACATGACCACAAAAGAGGCCGCTGATCTCTTTGCCAGGATACCTGCAATAAGACGCCCTCTAGAGGTAATGGAGAGGATTGGCCTTGGATATCTCAGACTCGGACAACCTGCCTGTACACTCTCAGGCGGAGAGGCCCAGCGGCTCAAACTCGCCAGAGAACTTGCAAGAAAGGTCTGTGAATCCACGATCTACATCATGGATGAGCCATCCCGAGGTCTCCATCAAAGCGATCTGGAGAAATTCCTCTCAATTCTGGACGAACTCATTGAACAGGGGCATTCAGTTATAATCATTGAGAACCAGCCTGAGATCCTGGCCCTGGCGGACTGGATAATAGAGCTAGGACCAGAAGGAGGACCTCAAGGAGGAAGCATAGTAGCTGAAGGCCCGCCAGACATAACAAAAAAACAGGGCCGTGAAATCAATTGATCCACGACCCTTTTTGATCTTTATCTTTTGTTCAAACTTGTCGTATTATGACACCCCGAGGACAGCAAAGAACTTAGCCAGTAACGGGTTGGCATAAAGGATAATCAGGCCGATAACCAAGGCATAAATCGTCAGGGCCTCGATCAGAGCCAGGCCGATGAACATATTAACGGTGAGCTTACCTGCTACCTCAGGATTACGGGCAGTTGCATTAAGGCAGCCACTTGAACACATTCCCATACCTATACCACACCCAGAGGCAGCAAGACCGACACCAAAAGCCGCAAGCCCACCTTGGACAGCCATGACCAGTGCAATATGGCCACCTTGTTGCGCTACTATGCCCCCACCAGCGGCCATTGCCAGACCGGCAAATCCCAAAACCATAAACATCGACAACACAGAAACCAAAGAAACTTTTTTCATTGTCATAATCCCTCCCTTTCTAAAAAATATTTTTTTGACCTTCTTCACTCAGTTATTTGCTTATTACTTAATTTATTCCGACATATTTTTAGCTAAAATCCAAGATTAGATATAAAATCCAGCATGATAGGCTATCCTTCTTCTGCCATAGCCTCTGTTGCATATACAAGTGAGAGCACCATAAAGATAAATGCCTGAAGCAGACACGCCAGACAACCCAGCAACATGACTGGCAGAGGTGCCAGATAAGGCCCTGCCAACATGAACAATATCCCAAGTAAAATATCATGCGACATCATATTTCCAAAAAGTCGTATGGAGAGAGAGAGGATACGTCCCAGATGGCTAAAAATCTCTATAGGGAACATCATGGGAGCCAGAACTGGAACAGTTCCCATAAAGTGTTTGATATACTTTATCCCATGAAACCTTATCCCAAGGAGATGATATGTAACTATCGATACGAGGGTAAGACCCAATGTCACGTTGTAGTTGGTGGTGGGAGTAAGAAAACCCGGTATCATTCCCAGATAATTGCAGATAAGTATCAA
>JALTHV010000296.1 GCA_027004315.1 Deltaproteobacteria bacterium | reverse complement strand
GTAGCCTTTTTCATGGTTTCAGGGTAACTGTTCACATCCCTCCGGCCAGCGGTAGCATTTTGAAGGGTTTCAGGAGCATCGCCTGATGCACAAGATCAGGGCACTCTGCCTATTAATCCGCACTGAACCCTTCAAAATGCTACCGCTGGCCGGCGACGTGATCGGTCACAGTCTGTCAGGGATACGAAAGGAATTCAGAGTAGCAACTTTTATCTCTATTTAATGGATTGCATACTGCCCATTTGGGGATTAATCTTCCTAAGAGATCTGTATTAATGGGAAAAGGTCCCTGGGGTGCAACTAGTCTATATATAAAGAGAGTCCTGCCATGTTAATAACTATTAAAACCGTTATCCTGTTTTTGTCCATTTCTTTTTCAATACTCCTTGTTATGCCCATTGGCTCTCCTGCCAAAGAGATCTCCCCTGGCTTACAAAAAATTAGGCTTTCAAATGGACTTACTGCCATTGTGGAGGAAAGCCACCAGGCACCTGTGGTAGCCGTGCAGGTATGGGTCAAGGCAGGTAGCGCCTATGAGACTAAAGATGATTCAGGTATTACCCATTTGATTGAACACATGATCTTCAAGGGGACAGAGAAGAGAGGACCTGGAGAGATAGCAAGGGAGATAGAGTCTGTTGGGGGTTCTATCAATGCCTATACCTCTTTTGATTACACTGTCTATCACTGCACAGTCCCGAGGCAATACCTGGACAATGCCCTGGATGTGCTTTCTGACGCCATATTTCACTCAACATTTGATTCCAAGGAGCTGAAGAGCGAAAAAAAAGTCGTACTTGAAGAGATGAGGATGAGAAACGACCGGCCCAGGATCAGGGTCTCGCGCCTCTTAATGAAGACTGCCTATAAGGTGTACCCATACCGACGTCCTATAATTGGGTATCCAGATACAGTCAGGTCCTTTGGACGTAAAGATATCATGAACTATATGGCCAATAGGTACAGGCCTTCCCAGATGTCCGTTATTGTAGTGGGAGATGTGGATGCATCCAGGGCCTTGGCCAGGATCCAGGACTTCTTTGGATCAGCAGCCAAGGTGGGACCTCAGAAATTTGTACAGCCCCCGGAGACTCCTCAGGATGCCCCAAGGATCGCCATGGAGGGTATGGATATCCAGGAGGGATACCTGGATATAGGCTTTTCAGGGCTGCCTGGTTTCAATGACCCTGATGTGCCTGTCCTGGATGTCATGGCTGCCCTCTTGGGAGATGGAGAGAGCTCTCGTCTCGTTTCGTCTCTACGAGACCGGCTTCAGCTCGTCCATACTATTGGCGCAGTTGCATTTACCCCTGCAGGACCTGGTCTCTTTGAAGTGACCGCCTCCCTGGATCCAGAGAAGGTACAGGAGGTCTTGTCCCATGTATTCCAGGAGGTCTTTCGCCTAAAAAATGAAAAAGTACTCGATGAAGAGTTAACCCGGGCCAAGATCCAGGTGGAAGAGAAATTTGTCTATGGCAAAGAGAGCATGGGAGGGGAAGCGAAAAAGCTTGGCATCTTTGAGACACTCTCCGGAGATCCCAATGCAGAAAAACTATATCTCAAGAAGGTCCGGGGAGTGACTGCCCAGGACATCCAGAGGGTGGCAAAGAAGTTCTTTGGAGAGAAAAATATAAATGTAGCCATGGTGATGCCAAAAGATCATCTGCCTGAGCTCACTACTCAGGAACTGTCTGATATAGTCCAGAAGGCAGAGCTACAGGCCGAGGGGGTAGTGTCTTCCAAGAGTAATTTCTTTGTCCATCCTGCAAGAAAGATCATACTTTCTAATGGCCTCACGGTCCTTATCAGAGAGGCACCGGAAGTACCTACAGTTTCAGTTAGATTGGTCTTTCCAGGTGGGGTGAGATACGAAACCGAGAAGACCAATGGACTCTTTAACTTTCTTGCAGATGCCTGGACTAAAGGCACTGAGGCCCATAGTGCCCAGGGCATTGCCCAGATGATAGAGGGCATGGGAGGAAACATCAGCGGCTTTTCCGGCCAAAATAGTTTTGGGCTTCAAGGTCGTTTCTTGAGCCAAAATCTGGATAAGGGCCTTGCCCTCTTTACAGAGATCTTACTCACTCCCACCTTTTCGTCCGAAGAAATAAAAAGGCTCTGTCCATTGATATTGGCACAGATTAGATCTCAGGACGATTATCTGCCTGGGGTTGCGGTAAGAGAATTCCGCCGTCTACTCTTTGCGCCCCATCCTTACAGTATGGACCCATTGGGCAAGGCCGCTGTTATCAAGGCTATTAATTCCAAAGAGCTGATCGACACCTATAATAAATATGTAGTACCTGACAGGGGAGTGCTTTCCATAGTGGGAGATGTACATACTGAAGATATCATATCGAGAATCAAGACCCTGCTTGGGGGCTGGTCTGCAGAGTCAGAAGCGGCCCTCACTACACCTCCTGCGCCAGAACCCCTGATTACCCCAAGAGTCCTTACCCTAAAGAGGGAAAAACAGCAGGTATATATCGTGCTTGGCTTCCCTGGAACGACCTTTAAGAGCCCAGACCGTTATGCCTTAGAGGTCCTAAATGCAATATTTTCAGGCCAGGGTGGTCGCCTATTTATAGATCTCAGGGACAAAGAGGGCCTGGCCTATTCTGTGACTTCATTTATGGACCTGGGCCTTGATTATGGATCGTTTGCCTTTTACATTGCCTGTGCACCTGAGAAGAAGGACCCGGCCCTAAAGGCAATATGGCAGGAAATCTACAAGGTAATAGAAGGACCTGTGACGGATGAAGAGCTGGAGCGGGCCAAGAGGTGGTTGATAGGAAGCTATGAGATAGGCCTCCAGACACATGGGGCTCAGGCCATGGATATGGCCCTGAATGAGCTATATGGGCTGGGATTTAACTTTGGGCCCAGATATGTGCAGGAGATAGACAAGGTAACTGCGGACCAGGTAATGGAAGAGGCCAAAAAACTCTTTGATTCTGAGGCGTATGTCCTGGTGAGGGTGGGTCCATAATCGATCTATGCTCAAGCGTTTAAGCCTTATAGTCAGACACAAGACCAAGGCCCCAAGGGAAATCGGGGACAGCCTGGCAGAACGTCTCCGAAGACAAGGGATCTCTGTTGCACAGGGTCAGGTTGATCCTCAATCCGAGGCTATAGTGGTATTGGGGGGAGATGGTACGCTGTTACATGTGGCCGGAGAGGCCTATCGCCTGGGGATTCCCTTGCTGGGCATAAACCTGGGAGATCTAGGATTCCTCACTGAAATTCATCTAGAGGAAATGGAACAGGCCCTTGATTCCCTGATATCTGAGACCTTCGAGCTGGATATGCGAATGATGCTTTCGGTCTCAGTAAGAATGCCTGATAACAAAGACACAACATATTATGCACTTAATGAAGCAGTAGTTACCAGAGGTCCCCTGGGCAAGATGATGAGTCTCCCTACCTGGGCAAATGGCTCATTTCTCACTGTATACCGTGGAGACGGCCTGATTATTTCTACGGCAACCGGTTCCACTGCCTACAATCTCTCTGCCGGTGGCCCCATACTCCATCCCCACCTTGAGGCCCTGGTATTGACCCCCATATGCCCCTTTGCCCTGAATGCACGTCCACTCATACTCCCAGGCCAAATGAAGGTGACAATACAGCTTGAAAACGCCATGGAAGAAAATAACTTGATAATAGATGGTCAGACAAGCCTCAAACTCGAGGAAGGAAGCAGGATAGAGATAAAAAAGGCCAAGGGCTACCTGAAACTCATAAAGTCTCCCCTCAGGGACTACTTTACAATCTTGAGGGAAAAACTTGGATGGGCAAAGGGAGTACTTCCAAATCCCCCTCTGCCCGATATCTGCTAGTGATTACTAGGCCTCCTCGGCCTCTTCTTCTTGCTTTTCCTTTTTTATACGTTCTATTAAACGGCTCTTTTCCCGCTCCATGGCCCCCTTACCTGCCTCAATGGCGGATTCCAGGACGGCCTTTTTCTGCCCAATCAGATCTTTGCTTTTATCCAGGATCTCGCCGGCCTTGTCACGGACATCATCTGCTACCTTAAAGGCCGTACCACGGACTGTACCAGCCTGTTCTTTTATCCGTTCCCTTACCTCAGGGCCTGTTTTAGGAGTAAGCAACATGGCCAGCCCTGCACCTATAGTACCTCCCAGTAAAAATGCCATAGCCACGTAACCTGCGGAAAAGCCTCCTTCATTACTATTCACTTACTACCTCCTTTTGTATGTAAGATTCTCTGAAAGAAATTCCAGCGAAGTCTTAATGCCAACGGCCATACTTGCCACCTGCACCGCCAGGCCGGAAAGGCCGGACCTAGTAACTTCTGTTACAGTTCGGACGGTATCACCTGCTTCACGGGCAGCCTCAAAGAAATTCTGTGTCTGTTGTACCCTGGTTTTTAGATTGTTACTTATATCCTGGACATCGTCTGTAATCTGATAGACATTCTTTAAGACAGGATATACCTCTTTCCCAAGACCTTCCTCAAGGGCCCTCTCAAGCCCCTGATAGGCCTGAGCAGTACTCCTGCACTCCTTAAGCAGGGGTACAAGTTCAGTCTCTATAAGGGACAGCCGTTGATTTATCCCGGTCAGGGTCTCCTGAGTTGTATCCTCTACCTCTGCCAATCTGGAAAGCACCGGCTTGATCTGGGTCAACGTGCTATCAATTGCTGCTCTGCTGCCAGATAGGGCCTCATCTAGATTTCTTAACGTAATCTGGACGTTATTCGACAACTTGGCCAGATAAACTGCAATGAATACAAAGGCCACAGCTATCACAAAGAGTGCCAACTCACTTATAATAAACGGCATAATTCCCTCTCGCTAAGAGATGTACCAAAACCCATTCATATCTATATCAGATTTATATGTACAATAAACATAGTCCATAGCCTTTGCAAGTAGTGCATGGTAACGTAGTTGTTCACATTCCCGGGGACGTGAACGGTTACCAACTAAGGATAAAAATGCACCTCTGAGAACATTTTGCTTTTTGTCCTTGTATGTCCATGGCTAATCAAGACAGGAAATGCTATTGTCAGCCAGGTACAACTATGGCCGAGAGGTCACCGATTTGGGAAAAGAGGCGGGCTATGTTCCAGAGGAGTGCCAGCCGGTTGGCCCTTATCTCTAAATCTTTTGCCATGACCAGTACATGATCAAAGAAGCTGTCTACTTCTGGCTTGAGGCTCAGCAAGGCGATCAAGGCCTGCTCATAGTCCTGGGTTTTAAGAAGCACCTCCACTTTTTTTTCTACTGACAGGTATATCTCATAAAGGGCCTTTTCCTCGTCTGCCTCCAGCAGGGCGGGATCTATAGCCCCGCCCTTAAAACTCTTGAGTATATTCATCACCCTCTTAAAGGCGATGCTGAGGGATTCGAATTCGGGTCTCGAACGTACGGCTGCTAGGGCCTTTGCCCTCAGGATGCAATTTGTTATATCGTCAAATTCCACCCTGGTAGCTGCCTCTACTACATCCTGGTCCAGTCCCCTGGCAACGAGATCATGAGAGAGGCGCCGTCTGAAAAAGGTGAGTATCTCTGTGGAGAGCCCTTCTGGTAGCTCTGGAAGGCAAGGCTCAAGTTGGCCTAGGGCCTCTGTGATCAATGTCTTCAAGGAGAGAGACAGAGATTTCCCCTCTACTATATGGAGAATGCCAAGGGCCATCCTCCTGAGGCCATAGGGGTCGGCAGTGCCAGAAGGCCGAAGTCCAATAGCAAAGGTCCCACAGATGGTGTCTGCCTTGTCTGCAATGCTGAGCAGGGCTCCCGGAATGCCCTTTGGCAGGTCAGCTCCTGATCGGACCGGCATATAGTGTTCCTCTATGGCATTTGCTACCTCCGTGCCCTCGCCAGAGATAAGGGCGTATTCCCGCCCCATTATACCCTGAAGGCCTGGAAACTCTCCTACCATCTCGGTCAAGAGATCTGCCTTACAGAGCCAGGCTGCCCTCTCAACCACATCTAATTTATCTGGGGCCATCTGCCGTGCCAGGTGGCACGCAAGGGCCTTTACCCTATAAGTCTTGTCAAGGATGCTTCCAAGACGTTCGTGAAAGACCATCCCGGAGAGATCGGCAACAAAGGCCTCTAAGGGGCGTTTCTGGTCTTCTTTAAAAAAGAAATCCGCATCACTCAATCTCGCCCTGAGTACCCTTTCGTGGCCTCTGCGTACCAGCTCTGGCCTGGGCGAACGCGTATTGTTTATGGCCACAAAGTGGGGCATGATATTGCCCTTGTCATCCACGACTGCAAAATACCTTTGGTGTTCCCTCATACAGGTCACCAGTACCTCACGGGGAAGTCCCAGAAAACGCCTGTCAAAAGAGCCACATACGGCAGAAGGGAATTCAGTAAGATAGGTATTGATTTCCACTAATTCATTGTCATAGAGAAGATTGCCTCCAACAGATGCTATGGCCCCATTTGCCTCTTTAAGGAGCCTGTCTCTCCTGACCGCCGGATCTACAAGTACAAAGGCCCCTTCAAGGGCCCTTAGATAGCCAGCCAGATCGGATGGCACCTGGATCATTCCAGGGGCCATAAAACGGTGTCCACGGCTCTCCGGGCCTGCAACAACCCCTGCAAGGCTGAATGGGACCCTGTCTTCTCCATAGAGGGCCACGAGCCAGCGAATAGGCCTTGCAAAACGCAGTTCCTCTACCGCCCACCACATCGTCTTTGGAAACGGGATTGAGGTTATGACCTCGGGGAGGAGTTCGCTTAAGAGTTCGATAGTCTCTCTGCCCGGGACCAGCCTGCGGACCACTACATATGCCCCACGTTTCCTCTCCTCTACCTCTAGTTCCTCCACGTTGACCCCCTGACTACGGGCAAAGCCCTCCCCCGCCTTGGTGGGGTCTCCATCGGGCCTAAAGGCAATCTTCGCTGGAGGGCCTGTTATGACCTCTTCTCTATCCGGTTGCCTGCACGACAGGTCCTTGACACAGAGGGCCAGTCGTCTGGGAGTCCCCAAGGTGGATACCCTGCTATAGCTTAAGGACACACCATCCAGGTGTTCTTTGGCCAGTCTGGCCAGGTCATCCAGTGCCTTTGGGATAAAGGAGCCGGGGATCTCTTCAGTCCCGATCTCAAGGAGCAGATCTCTATTCATGTCTCTCATCCCTCTTTACCTCGGCCAGATATCCCTCAGCAACTCCCCTTGCAAGCCCACGGACCCGGCCTATATAGGCAGTCCGCTCTGCCACACTGATGGCACCCCTGGCATCCAGGAGATTGAAGATATGAGAGCACTTGAGACACTGATCGTAGGCCGGGCGCACAAGCCCTTGTTTCAGTAATCTTGATCCCTCTTTTTCGTGGAGTGAAAATAAGTGCTTCAAGGTCTCTACGTCTGCCGTGTCAAAATCATAGCGGGAAAATTCTACCTCGTCCCTGTGATGTACACTGCCGTATGTTACATGTCCGTTCCACTTGAGGTCATAGACATTATCTATTCCCTGGAGATACATGGCGATCCGTTCCAGCCCATAAGTAATCTCAGCCGACACAGGGTTTACATCAATCCCTCCAATCTGCTGAAAGTATGTGAACTGACTGACCTCCATGCCATCCAGCCATACCTCCCAGCCAAGGCCCCAGGCCCCAAGGGTCGGTGATTCCCAGTCATCCTCTACGAAACGTACGTCATGCTCTTCCAGATTCAGGCCAAACCCCGCCAGACTATTGAGATACAGGTCCTGTACGTCGTCAGGTGATGGCTTCAGTATGACCTGATACTGATAATAGTGTTGGAGGCGATAGGGGTTATCCCCATAACGTCCGTCAGTGGGACGCCTGGAGGGCTGTACATAGGCAACGCGCCACGGTTCAGGACCCAGGGATCTGAGGAAGGTGGCTGGGTGAAATGTCCCGGCCCCTACCTCCATATCGTAGGGCTGAAGCAATATGCACCCCTGCCTCTGCCAGTAATTATTGAGGTTTGTTATAAGCTCTTGAAAGGTCATTAGATTAGATCGTCCATTGTCTCTCCATCAGGGAGTATCAGGTCTTCTGGCCACATCTTCTTCGTCATCTTTGGCCCAATAATGCAGTTTGTGCCAACCAATGCCCCTTCAGGGACAACGGCCCACTTCCCAATCAGGGTTATGCCAGTGGAGAGGTGCTCTGGATAGAGGCGATTTGCCACGTGACTGTTTCCTACTCCGATAGTAGAATTGGGGCCAATGGTGGCCTGCTTGTCAGCCACTACTCTATTTAGGACCGTCCTGCTTCCCACCCAGGTATTGTGCATGACTACAGAGTTATTGATCTCTGCTCCTGATTCTACTACTACTCCGGGCGAGAGGATCGATCCCTTTACTCTCCCGCGTATCACACAGCCTGGAGAAATAGCCGAGTCCTTTACCTCGCCACCCGGCAAGATCCTTATCGGAGGACGATCATATAATAGGGTATCGTCCTCAACATTAGTACATATACTCCAGGTCTCTGGCTCCAGCCCACTTTTTGGCCTGAGCAGGTCCATATTGCCGTCCCAGTAAGCATGTATTGTCCCTACATCCCGCCAGTAGCCAGAAAAAGTATAGGCAAACAACTGGCCTTCCTCCATAGCCTTAGGCAGGATATGGTGGCCAAAATCTACTTCATCGGTGGCCTTCAATGATTCGAGTAGATAGTCAGTATCAAATACATAGATTCCCATGGATGCCAGGTTAGACCTTGGGGTTTTAGGCTTCTCTTCCCAATCGATAATCCGATTTTCTCCATCCACGATACCTATACCAAATCGATTCGCCTGCTCCCAGGGGACAGTCATCATGGCTACTGTGACCTTGCTACCTGATGACCTGTGATGCCTTACCATGTCCCTGTAGTCCATGTAATAGACATGATCTCCAGAGAGTATCAGGATCTGCTGTGAGGGTCTATTTTCCAGGAAATCTATATTTTGCCGTACTGCGTCTGCCGTACCTTTATACCAGTCAGAATCCATCTCACCCGTATGTGGGGGGAGGATCTTGACCTCTCTGGTCCTTCCAACAAAATCCCAGGCAGCGCCGGTCCCTATATGACTCATGAGAGAAAGGGGTTTGTATTGGGTAAGTACTGCTACCTGACTGAGGCCTGAATTCATAACATTTGAGAGGGCAAAGTCAATTATCCTGTAGATACCGCCAAAAGGCACGGCTGGCTTGGCCCTGTGCCGCACGAGGACATTGAGCCTGCTCCCGACCCCTCCAGCCAGGATCATGGCCAGGGTATCACGCATGTATTCCTCCCAGCAAAAATGATTAATACCTCGTAACCGTTCACACCCCCTCCTGTTGCAACCGTCCACGTTCCCGGCCAGCAGTAGGATTTTGAAGGATCTCAGGAGCATCGCTTGATGCACAAGATCAGGGCACTCTGTGATTAATCCGCACTGAGACCCTTCAAAATCCTACTGCTGGCCGGGAGGATGTGAAGAGTTACAATACTTTTTACCTGGACTCGATATAGATCTCCACTCTCCGATTGAGTTGCCGGCCATATGGAGTGGCATTGCTGGCCCTGGGTTTGCTTTCTCCATAACCTATAGCGGTTATCCTGTCCGGAGAGACTCCCTTTGAAATAAGTAATTGCTTTACGGCCTCGGCCCTCCTCTGAGACAGTTTCAGGTTGTACTCTTCAGTGCCTGTACTGTCAGTGTATCCCTCTACACGGATCCGGGTAGCTGGATACTGGTTGAGTACCCTGGCTAGACGATCTATTTCGTTATAGGCCCCAGGCTTAACTACGCTGGAATCTACATCAAAGAGGAAGTCACTCTTTACGGTCACCGACAATATATTGCCCTGACGTTCTACATCTGCGGCCTGAGAGGCAGCCATGGCCTGACGGAGGGCCTCTTCCTGCTTATCCATGTAGTGACCGATTCCTGTACCGCTCAGGCCCCCTATAGCGGCCCCAATAGCCGCACCTTCAAGGGTCGATTTGGTACTGTGACCTGCTAGTTGACCTAAGAGTGCACCCACTGCAGCACCTCCAGTGCTCCCATAAATAGCGCCCTTCTGGGTCTGTGTCTGGGGTGCAGCACAGGAAGACAACATTGCCAGAATTAATCCAAAGATAATCCAGGAATAGATTTTCATAACCATACCTCCTTATCTGGGTTAACAGCCTTCTACCTTTATCCTGACAGACTCGATCTTCAGAGAGGCTATGTACTCCACAGGAGACAAAAACCTTCTTTGCCTTGAGGATTATACAGGATTCGCTCTCTTTACTCACTACATAATATTTTTTTCTTTCGGCCTAGCTAAGACTACTTTATCTATTTTACTATCACTTCTTACGCAGAATACAATCCCTGCCACGACTTTATTCGGGCACCATTATCAGGCAGAAATTTCTTTCTGCTTAACAGACTTTCGTATCATTTTTGGACACGGCTGTCACCTTTCTTTTTGACGGGAGACCCCGTAGTAGGGGCGAAGATCTTTTGCCCATACAGGGCTAACGCAAATCGTTTTTAGAAGAAGCACCCTGTGATCGGTTACCACAGGTTGGGGAACGATCTTTGCAGTCTATCTTCTCTAGAGAGAAGGGACTATGACCCAGATTGAGCACTATATAGATCATACCACACCAATTCTGACAGAAGGATTGGGAATAGAGGCCCTTGAATTGCGGGCACTCTATGAGATCTCGCAACTCTTGGGCTCGGCCCTGCATCTTGACAAGGTCCCGTCTCAAATCCTGTACATCCTTCACAATACACTACATATGGAGCATGGTGATCTGCTTTTGCTATATGGGCCAGGCAAACGCCTGAGTATAAGGGCATCTTATAGTTCAGTACCTAAAGAGGAACCCTATGGCATTTATGCTCTAACTGATGGTATTTGCAGTAAGATTTCCCAGGTATGCTCTCCATTTATAGTACCGAATATCCAGAGTGAACCCCTATTCCTGAGCAAACTCCATCTCAAGGATCTCCCTAGCAAAGAGAAACTTTCCTATATTGGCGTGCCTATTATCTTGTTCCGGGAACCCGTAGGGGTACTCACTGTAGACCGTGTCTTCGATCTAGAGGTCTCTCTTGAAGAAGACATTCGCTTTCTTGGCATGGTGGCCGTATTAATTGCCCAGTTCCTTAACCTCTATCAGGCCATTCGCCAAGAGGAAAGGCAACTCCTGGAGGAAAATCAGTCCCTTCGAACCGAACTCCGTAAAAAGCAGGACCCCTCAGGAATCAGTAGATCCAGGCATGAAGTCTCTGAAAGATGCCCATTGAGAGACCTTGAACGTGAAAAGATTGAGGCGGCTCTCCGCCGTCATGGCTGGATTCAGGTCAGGGCTGCCAGGGAACTGGGGTTGACACAGCGTCAGATCGGCTACCGCATCAAAAAATATGGCCTACATCCGCCTGGCTCATAACCAATTATAGGTAACTGTTCACATTCCCCCGGCCAACGGTAGCCTTTTTCAGGGTTTCAGGAGCATCGCCTGATGCACAAGATCATGGCACTTTGCCTATTAATCCGCACTGAAACCCTTCAAAATGCTACTGCTGGCCGGGGACGTAGACGGTTGCAAGAGGAGGGGTGTGGACGGTTACTTCAAAAGGCTACCGTTGGCCGGGGACGTGAACAGTTACAATCACAGGGTGAAAGATAGTCTTACTATTTTGTAGAAAATAGGCTCAGATCTTACATAAATGTTTCAATAGGGATAGATCCCTCATTTCAGATCCTATAGCCCCTTCTCTAACAAATTGTTTTAAAAACAAAAAAATCTAAGGAAGACCTCGTGGCATCAATATTGAGTATAAGCAAAGGTGACTTGTACACAGCATCTCATCATACTTCCAGGGAGGCGGGCAATTATGCAGAAGAGTAAGCAAAATCGTAGAGGGGAAGACACTATTAGGCCAGAGGTCATTAACACTTCGGGGAGTAATATTATGGAAAAGAGAGACAAAAGTAGGATTTGGGTAAAGATAGTTCCGATAGTAATGGTATGCTATATGGCGATCTCAGTCTGTGCCTGGGCTAGTGACGATAAACCTACAATAGATGCCTCTGTAAGTTTTATGAGCCAGTATATATGGCGTGGCCAAGAGCTCAGCAGAGATAGCCTGATCATTGAGCCATCTTTTACGATTGGGTATAAAGGACTTGCTGTTAATATATGGCAAAATATTGATACGAACTATTGGGATACCTCACATGATGCGGATAACCTGAACGAGACAGATACCACAATTTCCTATAGTCATGACTTTGGCCGTTTTGGATTGGAGATAGGTTATATCTGGTACGCTCTGGTTCAGACAGATGATAGCCACGAGGTATATGCATCTGCTACACTTAACACCTTTCTTTCCCCAAAATTGACAGTATATAGGGAATTTGCCCATGCGCCCAGTACCTATATTACTTTGGCCATATCCCACAGTATAGCTTTTCCATGGCATGGTATCAGCCTGGATCTTGGTCTGAAGGGGAGTTACCTGATCTCCAACGATAAAGGGGCCTATCCAGATCCCAGTAATCCGGACAAGAGATATATCGATTTTCATGATGGTCTTCTTTCTGCTGCACTAAATGTCCCTGTAAACAACTATATTACAGTAAGCCCTGAGGTTGACTGGTCCTTTCCTCTTTCAAGTGATGCAGCCAAGGATATGGCAATGCGGAATGCCGGGCATGGTGCCAAAGACAACTTTGTCTATGCCGGTCTCTCAGTAAGTATGGCATTTTGAGAAGCTACATTTTTGTTACAAAAATGTAGCATTTGAGGCAAAAAGCTACAAAAATGTAGTAGTTGGCTCTATGGCAGGGAGGGATCTGAAGCTCAAATAATCAAAAGAAACAGAGAGTTAACCAAAAACTTGGGCCGTGGCATCGTCTTTGCTGAATAGATCTTCCTTTAGGCAACAGCATGACAAAAGTGTAGGTCTGAAAGGAGATAATCTATGCCTCAGGTCCAAGGAGGAGATACCGCATTCGTACTGATTGCGGCAGCGTTGGTATTTTTGATGACCCCTGGACTGGCCCTCTTTTACGGAGGGATGGTAAGAAGCAAAAATGTGCTAGATGCCATTATGCAGAGTTTTATTATAATCTCTGTAATCAGTCTGGAGTGGATTTATCTGGGCTACAGTATGTCCTTTGGCCCTGATGTTGGGGGATTTATTGGGAATTTTTCCTGGCTGGGATTAAGTGGAGTAGGAGCGACACCCAATCTCGACTATGCCCCAACCATACCGCAGACTGTATTAAGAGGTCTTGGATTTTGCCGGAGGGCTGGTAGTGCATCTGGCATACGGTGCCGCAGCTCTGGCCGCAGCCCTGATTTTGGGCCGGCGCAAGGGATATGGGAAGGAGAGTTTTCTGCCCCATAACCTCCCAATGACACTCCTTGGTGCCGGGATCCTCTGGTTTGGGTGGTTTGGTTTTAATGCCAGGAGTGCCTTGGCTGCAAATGCAATTGCCGGGACGGCCTTTGTATCTACCCATCTTGCCGGCATGTCTGGCATGGCTATGTGGGTCCTGGTGGAGTGGTTGTACCGGGGTAGGCCTACAACACTTGGTGCGGCCTCGGGTGCAATAGCAGGTCTTGCCATGGTGACCCTCCGCGGCTGGATTTATTGGCCCAAATTCTGCTGTCATTATAGCTAGTTTGGCTGGAATCTGGTAACTTCTCAATAAGTTCTGGCGTAACCGTTCGCGTCTTCGGCCAGCGGTAGCCTTTTGAAGGCTTTCAGTGCGGATTAATGGGCAGAGTGCCATGATCTTGTGCATCAGGCAATGCCCCTGAACCCCTGAAAAAGGCTATTGCTGGCCAGGGGACGTGAACAGTTACCCTAACCCTACATAAATAAGGATAATAAAATAATGAATACAGGTGATACGGCCTTTATGCTGATAGCCAGTGCCCTTGTCATGTTCATGACCCCTGGCCTTGCGCTATTTTATGGAGGCCTTGTACGTTCTAAAAATGTCTTGAGCACTATCATGCAGAGCTTTATCTGTCTGGGTATAGTCTCTATTATCTGGGTTGCCTATGGTTACTCTCTGGCATTTGGTCCTGATATTGGTGGATTTATTGGGAATCTAGACTGGGCATGGCTGAATGGTGTGGGCACAAGACCGGGTCCATACTCAAGCAACATTCCAAATCTGCTCTTCTGTACATTTCAACTGATGTTTGCCGTCTTGACTCCAGCGCTCATAACAGGTGCCTTTGCTGAGAGGATGAAATTTTCTGCCTTTTTGATATTCACCTTCTTGTGGAGTTCTCTGGTATACATGCCGGTGTGTCACTGGGTCTGGGGTGGAGGATGGCTTGAAAAAATGGGGGCCCTTGACTTTGCCGGAGGGACTGTAATCCATATTAACAGCGCTATGGCTGCCTTGGCAGCCGTCCTCATCATGGGGAAAAGAAAGGGGTGGGGTCATGAGATATTTCACCCCAACAATCTGCCAGCTACCATCCTGGGAGGCGGTATATTATGGTTTGGGTGGTTTGGTTTTAATGCAGGTAGTGCCCTTGCAGCAGGAGGAAGCGCCTGTCTGGCCTTCCTTACTACACAGGTAGCTGCAGGGGCGGCCACTCTCTCATGGGTCTTTGCTGAATGGATATTTCAGGGTAAGCCTACAACCCTTGGAGCCGCATCTGGGGCCTTATCGGGATTAGTTGCAATTACTCCTGCTGCTGGATTTGTCAGCCCGGTATCTGCTATAATTATTGGCTTGGTAGCCGGTGTACTCTGCTATATGGCCGTGCTGGCCAAATCCAGACTTGGCTATGATGATGCCTTGGATGCGGTTGGAGTACATGGCATTGGGGGCATATGGGGTGCATTGGCCACAGGGCTCTTTGCCTCAGTTACGATGAATCCACATGGTGCGAATGGTCTTTTCTTTGGGAACCCGCATCAGTTTGTAGTACAGGCAACAGGGGTAGGGGCAACCATGATATATTCATTTGTTGTCAGTGCCATTATTCTCAAAGCAGTTGATATTACTGTGGGACTTAGAGTAAATATAGAAGAAGAGGTCCAGGGACTGGATATTAGTCAACATAGTGAAGTTGGATATTCTTTATAATATCTGCTATGGCAGACAGCCGGTCAAAATTTTATAGGAGTAATTATGAAAAAAATTGAGGCCATCATAAAACCTTTCAAACTGGACGATGTAAAAGATGCGCTTGATGAAATCGGCATCAGGGGGATGACGATCTCTGAAGTCAAGGGATATGGCCGTCAAAAGGGACACCAGGAGATCTACCGGGGTGCAGAGTATGTAGTAGATTTTATCCCAAAGGTCAAACTCGAGATAATCGTAGAGGCAGAACAGGCAGCACAGGCAGTGGAAAAGATCAGAGAATCCGCCTATACCGGAAAGATCGGAGACGGTAAGATTTTTGTATTTCCAGTAGAGGAGGTCATAAGAGTCAGGACGGGTGAGCGTGGCAAGGAGGCCATATAGAGTCTAGCGAAGATTTACTATATGGGGATACAATCCGATCTGATACTCTAAGTTAGTAGACTTTTCCCAGGTGAATAATACATAAATGTAAAAGGAGAATATATTATGACACCAAAACAGGTATTAGACATGGCAAGCGAGAAGGGCGTCAAGGTGGTGGACCTCCGCTTCGTTGATTTTTTGGGACTGTGGCAGCACTTTAGTGTGCCTATATGTGAGCTGAATGAGAGCAGTATTGAAGGTGGTTTTGGCTTCGATGGCTCAAGCATCCGTGGATGGAAACCAATCAATGCCAGTGATATGCTTGTCGTCCCGGATCCCAATACAGCACAGATAGATCCATTTATGAAAGTACCTACCATGGTTCTGATCGGGGACGTTATAGACCCTATAACGAGAGAGCCATATTCCAGGGCCCCCAGAAATATAGCCAAGAAGGCCGAGGCATATTTGAAGGGTACAGGCATTGGTGACACTGCCTACTTTGGTCCTGAAGCTGAATTTTTTATCTTTGATGATGTACGCTTTGATAATACCAGTAATGGTTGCTTCTATGAAGTGGATTCAGTAGAAGGTATCTGGAATACAGGGAGGGATGAGTGCCCCAATTTGGGATACAAGCCCCGCCACAAAGAAGGTTATTTCCCAGTCCCGCCTATGGACAAATTCCAGGACTTGAGGAGCGAGATGCTGATGGTGCTGCAGCAGGTAGGTGTTGATGTTGAGTGCCAACACCATGAGGTGGCTACTGCAGGGCAGGCAGAGATAGATATGCGTTTTAAGCCACTGGTCAAGATGGGCGACAACCTCATGTGGTTCAAGTATGTGCTCAAAAATGTGGCCTACAGAAATGGACGGACTGTCACCTTTATGCCAAAGCCGCTCTTTGGTGATAATGGCACCGGTATGCACACCCACATCAGTATATGGAAAGATGGCCAACCTACTTTTTCAGGCGACAAATATGCCGGATTTTCCGATATAGGCCTGTATAGTATAGGTGGTATCCTCAAACACTGCCGCGCCCTCTGCGCCTTCAGCAATCCCTCTACCAACTCTTACAAGCGTCTGGTCCCCGGCTTTGAGGCCCCAGTAAATCTGGCATATTCAAGCCGCAACAGGAGTGCTGCGGTCCGTATACCCATGTACTTTTCTTCTCCTAGTGCCAAGAGGCTCGAGTTCAGGACCCCAGATCCGTCCTGCAATGGTTATCTGGCCTTCTCTGCGATGCTGATGGCAGTCCTTGATGGCATTGAGAATAAAATTGATCCTGGTGAGCCATTAGATAAAGATATCTATGGGCTGTCACCTGAGGAGTTGGCCAATATCCCTTCAGCCCCAGGATCTCTCGATGAGGCCCTGGAGGCACTCAAAGAAGACCACGAATTTTTGCTAAAGGGAGACGTCTTTACACAGGATGTCATTGACATGTGGATCAGCTACAAGACAGAACATGAGATCAATGCAGTCAAACTGCGGCCACATCCTTATGAGTTCTCTCTATACTTCGATGTCTAATCGCTGTTAGCTGTATTTCCCCTGCGGCGAATTACGCACTTCAAAGGCCGAAATACCTTTATCTTTTCGGCCTTTGAAGGAGTAACTTCTCAATAAGTGGAGGCTTCTTTTTGGTAACCGATCACAGGGTGCTTCTTTTTCCAACATGCTCTCGCCCCTTGTTTTCTAAGGTTTTTGTAGCATAGGACCCTTTCTGTTGTCTCAAAAATGAGAAAGTGAGGAATGGGTCATGGGGTTCTAGTATGCCGAAGTTGATCAGATGCGCAGCGCATGAAAAACGTGGCTTCAATATGGAATAGGCGAAAATACAAATTCGCCTTGGACCGTACGATTGCTTATTGATTTCGTACGTAATTTATTATATATTATTTCCAGTAAAATAAACTACCCCGCTGCAAGCGGACGGTGTATCAAAATGAGTGTGTTATCCTTTCTGTCGCTGCAAGCTATTGGGAATTAAGCCCTATAGATTTCGCATCATCCTTCATGATGATTAGAGTAATCCGTGTAATCTGTGGATCCAAAAGAAGATATTGGAGGACAGAGATGGCAGTCAGTGCATCAAAGTTGCGCAGTATATTTACAAGTTGCTGGATATGGTTCTTGAGACCGGCAAACCCCTTGAAATCGAAAGGAAGGGACGAAAGCTTAAAATTATTCCCGCTTCGGTTCCGGGTAAATTAAAACGGCTGAAAGTTCACAAGGATTATCTGAAATGTGACCCTGAGGAGCTTGTCCATATCGACTGGTCCGGGGAATGGAAGCCATGATTTATCTGGACACGCATGTTGTGGCATGGTTGTATGTTGGTGAAATCGATCGTTTTCCATCCAGAGTATGCAATCTCCTGGAGAAGGAAGATCTGCTCGTTTCTCCTAATGTGGGAATAATTCATTTTGGGTGAACATTCCAAACTGGACAACACACCATAACTTACCGATTTTATTTATTTATTCCTTATTGTTCGGTGCTTGAAGTGCATAATTTGGGATTAATGATATAGGCTATAGTGCCTTGGAGGTTGGTCGGTTTTTGTCCATTAGTCGGGTAAGCGCGGGCCGCTGTGCGAAGCGGGGGCAAAATTGCTTGACAAATATGAAAATTTAAAAGATTTTGGGAATAAAGTAACAAAAGTACCAACGCGTCACTTATTATCTCAATTTCGATGCCAATGAGTCATGAATTGGTACGCGATGCACACCCTACCTGGCTTAAAGAGTTGAACTTTTCCGCATATCGCAAGACTGTCCATACAAAAGCGGAATGGCTCCATGTGAGCGGGGAAACAGAAAGCGGATAACCGTTTACAGGATGCACCTGTTCCGCTAGCACGCCAGAAGGAAGCGCATTTTTTGTGCACCATTCAAGATAAGGCAGGGCTTCATGAAGTTCCTGAAGATTTTCAGCTCGATCGATGAAGTATTCTCCCAACCAGAGTGTTGAGATAAACCAGGGATTGCCGGGGATGTCCTCCGGGCTGTCATCCTCCAGTTGATAGATATCATTCTGGTATCTGGCACAACCCCCGACAGGAGTATTGAGCCATAATTGCCCGCGTATAGCCTTCATCGTTTCGAACATCCGCGGATCCCGGGGTATAAGTACCCCCAGAGTCGTGAGCCCTAATATGCTGATATCAATTACTTCATCGAGCTCATAGCCATTGTCTTTCCGGTAACCTGAACGGGCGTACCTGTTTAGACCGGCATGATATAGATGCTCAACAACTCCTTTTCCCATTTGATCGGCTGCCGTGTCATATGTTTCAGCTAAGGATGTATCTTGAAAGAGTCTTGCAAAATTCGCCGCCGCCCTGAGGCCGGCAATCACTGCTGATACGGTAAAGGAATGCACCCCGTAACGTTCTTCCCATAGATCAAAGGAAGAAATGGGCAGCAGTGTCTCAGGATCGCGGTGTGACACCAAAAAATCAGCAGCCTTCTGAATAAGTTCCTCGTAGAGAGGTTTTATGAATTCTATGTCCTTCGAGCACTGATAATGTATCCAAAGCGCCCATAGAATCAAGGCGGTTGAATCCTCCTGAATAGGAATCACTGCCTTTCCATCCACTAACCATGGATGCCAGTTACTGGCTAATGATCCGTCAGGATTATAATGCTGGTAAAGATATCCTTTCTCGGACAGGACACGAGAGCAAAAGTCGAAAAATTTCATACACACGTGCGTGTATCCGGCCTTTGCCAGAGCGGCGGCCACGAAAGCCCCGTCGCGGCCCCACATGTAAGAATAGGTATCTCTTCCAAAACGGACGATATCTGAGTCGGTAGCGGCAATGATTGCTCCCCGGTCGTCGATTTGTGTTCTTAAAATGAGGAGACTTCGATCGAAAATGTCAATGACCGTTTTGGGAAGGTCCCCAAAAGACCTGGATTCTTTTTGAACCCACGCCGTCCAGTAATGCAACGTCTTATTTATAAGCTCTTCCGGCTCTGTCTCCGAAACAACCTGATTGAGTTGAGCCACATCATGGTATTGCAGGCCTGCAGCTATCCAGTAAAATGCCGTTGCTCTCCCGCCTGGAGGCACATACAGGGGTATCCCAATCGTGGAGTCGGCACAGCCCCAGGCGACCGGATATCCACTAAGCTCGCCATCCTCGGCGTCTTTCCATGTGCCCTCTCGCCCCGGCACTTCCTTGTCGCCGCATGCATAGTATCTTACGCCGCATCCCCCGGCTTCACAACAACTGACGAGAAAATACCGGTTGGCTTTGTAATGTATAATGGAACGGGTTCGCGGATCAAAATAAGCCGTGTCTCCGATAGTATTGCCGTAGAGGTGAAAGTCGTGGCTGAAAAAGAGCCTCACCTGGCGCCCTTCCCCTTGCAGATTTCTCACTTCGAC
>JALTHV010000295.1 GCA_027004315.1 Deltaproteobacteria bacterium | reverse complement strand
GCACTTATCTTGATTGATGATAGCTGTACGCCCGGATTCAAAATCGTGACGTTCTTTGACCTGAGGATCCATAATAAGATGGAGATCGGCTGCATCCACATCTGCATCACAGAGGACCTTATTCTCTACCAATGAGGCAAACGCTGAAAGAATAGTGGTCTTTCCTGACCCGCCCTTGCCACTTATGATAACTATCTCCTTCATAACAATCCCTTTCTCTAAAATATAAAATTTTTTTTAATGGATTCAATGCAGCCTCCGGCTGCCAAGATCAGGCTCAGGAAAAGCCACCCGGAGACGAACACGGGGATGACGCCCTGCTGCTCCCCTTTAAGCTGTTGCCAGAATCTACAGAAGAAAAGGTAGACAGGAGTGCCTCTGTATCCTTACATCCACACAAAGGACAACGCATCTGATCTCTATCTTTACTCCTAAGACATAAGCATTCGAAGACATTACCACACTTTTTACATTTGAATTCATAGATAGGCATATTTGTATCCCCTTTAATTTTTGATGTTCTCGCAAAAAATCTTTTTTTCACGCCAAGGCGCAAAACTCGCAGTAGCTTCTCAATAAATAGAGGTAATGAGATTTTCCAGCTTTATTTTCACCGCAGAGACGCCGAGAACGCAAAGGATTATCTGTTTTTGTTTTTCGCTGAGAGGGCGAAAAACAAAAAGTATCCTGCTGGAAAGGCATCGATTTCCCCTTGCCATCATTCTTAATGACAAAGGGAAAAGTATTTTACTCTGCGTCCTTTGCGTCTCTGCGGTGACATCCTTTTTCATTCAAGTGCCCCTGTTTATTGAATAGATACAGCTCGCAAAGGCAATCTATTGCTATTAAAAAAACTTTGCGCCTTGGCGACTTTGCGTGATATTTTTTGATTTTTTACTAAGTCATCAATTTTTGGAGAAAGAAATTTCTCTGATCTTGTGATACAGATTCTTAAACTTTTCTTTCCACTCTGGGATCAACTCGACAATCATCTCTCCCTTTGAATAGGCCTCTGCAATATGCCTATCAAACGGGATCTCTAATAGGAGAGGTACACCCTCCTCTTCTGCATATCTCTTTACCTGATCATTACCTATTCCAGAACGGTTGATGACCAGGCCACACGGAATCCCGAGGACCCTTACGGCCCCGACAGCCAATTTCAGGTCATGCAACCCAAATGGTGTCGGTTCTGTGACCAATAACACAAAATCTGCATCTTTCATGGAGGCAATGACCGGGCATGAGGTCCCAGGAGGTGCATCGATTATGGTCACGCTCTCAGGCCGGGTATATTCCCGCACCTTTTTGATCATGGGCGGGGCCATGGCCTCTCCAACCCTCAATTCTCCCTGGACAAATTCCAATCCGTTTCTATGCCCTCTCTTGATCGTGCCTAATTCCCTTTCTGCCTCGCTGATAGCCTTTTCAGGGCATACCTCAATACAGCCACCGCAACTATGACAGAGTTCAGGAAACGTCAAGACCGTCTTGCCAATCACAACAATGGCCTTAAACTGGCATATCTCTCCACACTTTCCACAGAGACTGCATTTCCCCATATCCACTTCAGGCACTGGCGTAGTGATGGTCTTGACCTCTTCGATACTAGGCCGGATAAATAGAGAAGAATTCGGTTCTTCTACATCACAATCTAGTAGTTGGACATCGGTTTCAAGAGAGACAGCCAAATTTGTGGCCACAGTTGTCTTTCCTGTACCTCCCTTTCCACTTGCTACACTGATAATCATTATTTGCTCCTCTCATAGGGTCGTCAAATTTGTCGCTTTCAACGTAACCGTTCACATTCCCCTGGCCAGCGTTAGCCTTTTTGTAATTTTTCAATAAGTCCTGGCAACTTCGATGTAACCGATCACAGGGTGCTTCTTTTGGAAACGATTTGCGTTAGCCCTGTAGTCTTCTTGGTTTTTGCAGCATCGGAAACCCTGGCTCCGTTTATTGAGAAGTTACGCTTTTTTCAGGGTTTCAGCGCGGATTAATAGGCAGAGTGCCCTGATCTTGTGCATCAAGCTGCTCCTGAAACCCTGGAAAAAGGCTAGCGCTGGCCAGGGACATGAACGTTTACCTCTCAACAATCCTTAATGGTCACAGAGATTACTGCCTGCTATCAGGGCGTCAGAGAGATACTGCTTTGCCAGGGACTCAGGGGAATCCATTGGGGCACCAATGATGACCTTTATCCCCTTTTCCTCCAAAAGCCTCTGTGCACTTTCTCCCATTCCACCCACAATCACCACATCAGCCCCCTGATCGTAAAGCCATTGAGGGAATACCCCTGGTTCATGGCCTGGAGAGGCACGCATT
>JALTHV010000294.1 GCA_027004315.1 Deltaproteobacteria bacterium | reverse complement strand
CTGATATTTTTGGATAGAATCAAATTCTCGAATTTTAGAGTGGATTCTGCATACATATAACTAAAATATAGTCAAGCCGATTTCTAGAATCAAGAGTCATCTGGCTACAGAGCTATCTTTTGATAATTTGGGTTAATCCCTTATACATAACTTTTCCCCGGAGAAGGCCTCTGCCATATCCAGATAGTGGCTAACATATAGCATATACAAAGACCAGTGGTGGTCCAAAGAAAGACCTTGATTGCACTTGTAAGTCCATAAAATAGCTGTCCCAGAAACAACGACAGTAAGGCAAGAGGTAAGACTATACGTATTTTTATCCAGGAGATATCGGCCTTACCTTCTTGAACTGCCCATATATCAAGACACTGGCTCCCAAATTCCAAGGCAAGGATCAGGACTACCAGGAGGCTTGTCATCTCCATCTTCTGGGGGAGCAAAGACATCATGGCCAAGGATAAGAGTGGAAGTATTAATGAGGCAACGAGTCTTACAAAGGCCGGGAATCCCCGTTTCAGGCATTCAGGAAGTCCTATAAGGAGATACTGACTGCCAGACACCAGGGTTATGCCTAATATAATAAGGCCATAGGCAAGAATGATCTGGCGCGGCCTGAGTGCCAGCGCTACCCCAAGCCCCAGCATCAGGAGGCCCAATGCTACCTTCATACGGGTAGATAGATGGTTATCCCGCCAGTAAAGCCCTACAGCCAGAAAGAGCGTAGCTACCAGGGCACCGTACAGAAATGCTATAATAACAGTCTTATCCGGGAATGTGTCAACCGCAAGGATCAGGCCTGCACCTATCATCTGAAGAGTGGTCTTGATCTTTGCAAGTTCAGTAACACGGAGTTGTTTTTTTGCTCCTGTCAAAAATCTGCGGAGTGCAGTTACCAGGAACTCTCTTAAAAAAATAGGCCACACGATCCAAAGGGGGAGGATACGGAGATCTACCAGAGGAATCAGGGTGACAGAGATAAAGATCTTGTCGGCAACGGGGTCAAGGAGCCTGCCCAGGGCTGTACTTCCGTCACGACGGGCCAAGAGGCCATCAAGATAATCGGTAAGACCTAAGATAGCAAAGGCTACAAGGGCTGCAATCCTTGCCCTTTTACCTCCATAGACCAAAAAATAGGGCAGGGGTAGCAGGATAATTCGGAGGGCTGTGAGGTGATTGGCACGGATTTTCATCTAGAGATATCTTGTGAGGCCTCTTTCCTTGATTTTCTCTATTATCTGTCTGATTTCATCAACTCTGTCTCTGGGACAAACCAGTACTATATTGCCTTCGGCCACGATTACCATATCTTCAGCCCCTACTGCCGCTATCAAGGTGCCTTTTCCCGAAATGAGCAGGCAATTTTTGCATCCAACAGGGATAACAAGTCCATCAATAACATTGCCATCTCTGTCTTTATTTGATAGCTCATAATATGTCTCCCAGACACCAATATCATACCATCCAATGTCACCAGGAAAGACTACAATATTAGAGGCCTTTTCCAAGAGACCCTTATCTAGTGAATTGTCCGGCATCAGGTCATAATACTGACAGATCATGGATGACTCTTCCCTCGAGGCATAAATAGACCTGATACGTTTAAGGGATTCCCAGACCGCAGGCATCCATTTTTTTAGGGTTTCAAACAACACTGTAGAGGAAAAGACAAAGATTCCACTGTTCCAAAAGATGGCCTCGGAGGAAAGGTACCTGAGGGCAGTCTCTCTGTCTGGTTTTTCGTGAAAAGTCAGCACCTCATAGCATTTTTTGCCCATAACCTCCGCCTTTGACCTGCCAATCTCCAGATAGCCATAGCCAGGCTCAGCCCTTGTAGGTCTTATCCCAAAAGTAACAAGGTAGGGGGTAGACCTGGCACAAGAGAGCCCGGCATCCAGGAGATATCTGAAGGTATCCTCATCCTCGATAAGATGGTCAGAGGGAAATACCGCTATCACGCTCTGGGGATAAAGAGATTCTATCTTGACAGTAGCCCAGGAGATTGCAGCCGCAGTCCCCTTGGGACAGGGTTCAATGAGGATGTTAGATCTAATGAGGTCCGGGAGCTGGGCCAACACGTCTTCCACCTGGACAGGTTTTGTGACTACCCAGATCCTCTCCCACGGAAACAGGGGACGAATTCTAGAAATTGTCTGTTCAAGCAGCGTCTTATCGCTGTGGATCTGGAGGAATTGTTTGGCACGTTGCTGTTGACTCATTGGCCAAAGCCTGGTCCCAAACCCCCCGGCCAAAATCAGGGCATGATAGTCTCCCTTATCCACTATCAGTACTCCTCCAGGTCTGAAAGCATAGTCGCCGCCAGGGCTGC
>JALTHV010000293.1 GCA_027004315.1 Deltaproteobacteria bacterium | reverse complement strand
AAGGTAATAAATGCATTTCTGGGGAAGTGATTTGGTCATTGGTCACTGGTCATTAGTCATTGGTAGCTCAAAGCTGAAAGCTCAAAGCTGAAAGGTGAAGGTAAAGTTGAAGTGTTGGATTTTGTTCTCTCCGAGCCGGAGGCCTCAACCAACCTACGGGCTCTGATCTTTCAAAAATTTACACAAAAGAGTTGACAGTGCCAAATGGACAGTAGGCTAAAAAAGCTCTTTGCTCCTTTTGTATGGGGATTGATTCTGTCTCCTTCGATACTCTACTGTGGTTACGTGCCAAAGATACCTTCCATTGCCGGTGTCTCTATTAGCAGGGACGTCTTCAACCCGTCCAAAGGAGAAAAGGTAGAGATCTCCTTCCAATTGTCAGCAGCCGCCAGAGTTTGTATCAGGGTATTTGATTTTGACTGGGATTTAATAGATACTCTGTGCAATGGCAGAGAGATGGGGAGAGGGAGACATAGGGTCTTTTGGGATGGGCAAGATAGCCAGGGAAGGATAGTGCCGGATGAGGCCTATTTCTTTGTCATTAAGGCATTAAATAAAGATGGAGAGGCTGTTTATGATCCCAGCGCCTTTTCTGGAGGAATGAACCACGAGATAAAAGAGCTAAAGATTTCCCCCGATAAGCAACAATTGGAGTACTTCCTTCCTGAAAAGGCCAGGGTCTGGATAAGGGCTGGCCTTGTAGATGGACCGCTTTTGGCTATCCCAGTGGATGGAGAGCCAAGAGTCAAAGGGTCTCACAGAGAGTATTGGAATGGCAAGGACCAAGACGGACTGGTTTCACTCTTTGACAAGCTTAGATATAAGGTCCGTGCCTTCTATGTCACCTTTCCAGAAAACACCATTATTACCAGGGGTAACAAGACCATCTCTTATCGGCAATACAAGCTGAAAGTGGCCCATGCCACTGAACATATCAGTGAAAAATTTGCCAGGTCTGTTCTGATATCTCCCCTCTATCGCACTGGTATCTTCTTCTCCAAATCTGTCCCGTTTGATATAAGCTTCAGCCATGTAGGGTCCAACAAGGAGGGCCCTCTTGTCATTAAAAAAGGGACCACTATCAGGCTGGATTTCCCCAGGGAGTGGAGAGGGGTCTTATCTACATCCAAGGTTGAGGTATATCTCTTTTTAGATGGTGAGTATATGAGCGAGGAGGGATGGATTAGTATGCCATATAATGCCTCCCTCGATATAAGTAATTTCAAGTCCGGATCGCACGTATTAACAATAAATGTGGTCGGCCCCCAGGGTCAGATAGGGATAAAGAGTAGAAAGGTAGAGATTCAGTAACAGGAGGTTATGTCATGAAAGCTTTCGGAACTCAAAAGATAGGCTTTTTTATAGGAATCGCTGTCTGCCTTATTTTTAGTTTCATTGGCCTAACAGCCGCAAGGGCACAGTCTCCAACTCCTTCTTCATCAGTCAGGGCCTTATTCCAACAAGCCAATTCTCTTTGGAAACATAAGAGGTGGGATAAGGCTGTTTTAGCATATGAGGCTTACTTGGCTGCAAATCCCAGTGGGACGAAGGCAGCAAAGACATATATGAGGCTCGGGCAATATTTGGATTCCTGGGGCCGTCTTGAAGAGGCACTGGATTATTATCAGAGGGGTCTAAAAAAGGCCCAGGGAAAGACGGCAGAGCTGATAAAGACCGAGATTGCTGATCTCTATATCAGAATGGGCCGGTTTGATGAAGGCATAGCCATATATAATGGGCTGATGAAACAGACCCGGGATTGGGACATCTTTAAGGCAGCCAATGCCAATCTCAAAAGTGCCCTTATTTTTAGGAGTAGCCAGAGAATCAGACGCAGAGGTACGGGAAAGAAAAATGCCTGTGGAGAGGAATCTTTAAAGACAGTCCTTAGAATTTTTAAAATAACACCCAAAGAAGGGGTATTAAGAGGGATCTCAAGAGACAGGGTGTCGCTGGAATCCCTGAAAAAGGCAGCCCAAAAACACGGGCTCAATGCCTTAGGGGTGTACGTGAAGGAAAGGGACATAAAAAAGGTGTCTCCACCCGCCATCCTCCACTTTCATCCCGGTCACTTTGTGGTGTTTAAAGGATTGACTGGAGGCGGAGCGAAAATTGTCGATCCCACAGATACCCGTAATCTCACCAGACTGGTCTCTTACAGTGATATCAAAAAGGCCTGGACAGGGTATGCACTCTGCTTCAAGGGAAAAGGTCTCAAAGCAAAAGGAGTTATGCTGCTAAGTAAAAAGAGAATGTCGGCGGTCTATGGAGGACACCATGCTACAGGGACCCGTCCATCAGTGATAGGGAACCCACCTAACAATAATACATGTTTAATAGCAATACATTCC
>JALTHV010000292.1 GCA_027004315.1 Deltaproteobacteria bacterium | reverse complement strand
GCGAGGACATCAAATTTAATTTCTCAACTTATGAGTAATATATTTATCTATAATTACAATTATTTATATTACTGAATTAGGTGACCTATACGTCCCAACCTAGGTCTAAATTTATCTGAATTCCAGCTCCAATAGACGATAAAGGCCTTACCCTTTACATCTCTAACGGGTACAAAACCCCAAAATCTACTGTCATAGCTTTGGTCCCTGTTATCTCCCATCACAAAGATCTTGCCTTTTGGGACAGTCACAGGGGACATATTATCCCTCGGTCCTAATGAGGCTGGCAAGATGTGAGGATCTGTATGCTCTACACCCGGGGGATCAACATACAGTTTCCCATTCACGTATACCTTCTTGTTTATTATCTTTATCGTGTCTCCCCCTACACCAATGACCCGTTTTATAAAGTCTAATTTCCTATTCAGAGGAAAGATAAAGACTACTACATCCCCACGCCTAGGTTTCTCTCCAGGGATCCAGATATTCCGATTGATCGGATCCCTGACACCATATATAAACTTATTTACCAGTATATGGTCTCCTATAAGGAGCGTACGGATCATGGAACCAGAAGGGATCTTAAATGCCTGTACCACAAAGGTCCTTATAATAAGGGCCAGGACCAGGGCAATAAGGATTGCCTGTAGATATTCCCAGGCTACTGATTGCCAGGAGCGTCTACTGGACTGCTGTGCGGCTGAAATAGCGGACTTATTCATGAGCGTGAGATATTAGCTCTATAAATCCAGGACCGCAACCCTGTAATGAACGTAACCGTTCACACCTCCCTCCTGTTGCAACCGTCTACGTCCCCGGCCAGCAGTAGCATTTTGAAGGGTTTCAGTGCGGATTAATAGGCAGAGTGCCCTGATTTTGTGCATCAAGCTGCTCCTGAAACCCTTCAAAAGGCTACTGCTGGCCGGGGGGATAATGAACTACCCCTTGGCAAGCCACGGGGTACCAAGGGAAATTAAACCCCATAGATTTCGCATCATTCTTTATAATGATTAAAGTAATCCATGTAATCTGCGAAATCTGTGGATTAAACTTTTAGTATGTCCAGAAAGGCCTCTTGAGGTATATTGACCTGACCGATCTGTTTCATCCTCTTTTTCCCCTCTTTTTGTTTCTCAAGCAGTTTACGTTTGCGGCTGATATCGCCTCCATAGCACTTGGCCGTGACGTCCTTTCTCATAGGCGGGATACGCTCCTTGGCAATTACATTATTTCCAATAGATGCCTGGATTATCACTTCAAACATCTGTCTAGGTATTATCTTGTGCAAGCGGCTCACAAGTTCTCTGCCCCTGTAATAGGCCTTGTCCTTATGCACTATGACCGACAGGGCATCTACTGGCTGTTTATTGATAAGTATGTCCAGCTTGACCAACTTGGCCGGTCTATGCCCAAGAAACTCGTAGTCAATGGAGGCATAACCTCTACTTACAGACTTCAGACGATCATAGAAATCGAGGACGATTTCATTGAATGGAAATTCGTATTTGAGGACTACCCTGCTCTCTGTCAGGTAACGCATATCTACCTGGATCCCCCTTTTTTCATCACACAGCCTCATGACAGAGCCGACATATTCTTTGGGGACATAGATCTCTATCTGGACATAAGGTTCTGCTATTTGCCCTACTCTTTCTGGGGTCGGCATCTGGGCAGGATTGTGTATCTGGATAAGTTCACCTGTTGTAAGTGTGATCTGGTAAGAGACTGAGGGTGCCGTACTTATGAGAGAGAGATTGTATTCTCGCTCAAGCCGCTCCTTTACGATCTCCATATGTAGAAGACCCAGGAAACCGCATCTAAATCCAAAACCCAAGGCCGCGGAGCTCTCTGCCTTATAGGAAAAGGCTGGATCGTTCAACCACAGCTTTTCAATAGCATTCTTTAAATGGTCGTATTGAGCAGGATCCACAGGATAAAGGCCACAAAATACCATGGGTTTTACTGGCCTAAACCCAGGCAACTGCCGGGCAGCAGGATGACCTTTTCCTGTTATGGTATCGCCTATACGTGTGTCATGTATGGTCTTTATGCCAGCAGTGACAAACCCTACCTCTCCGGCAGAGAGTTGATCTATCTCTACAGGATCAGGAGAAAAGATTCCTGTCCTCTCTACCTGATAGACCTGATTGGTAGACATCATGCGTATCCCCATCCCAGGTCTCAGCGTGCCCTCTACAACCTTGACCAATACCACTGCACCTTGATACGAATCGAACCAGGAATCAAAAATGAGGGCCCTAAGCGGACCATCAGAATTACCTAAAGGGGCAGGGATTCGGTGCACTATTGCCTCAAGTATCTCTCTTATGCCTATGCCTTCCTTTGCACTTGCAAGTATGGCCCCCGAGGCATCCAGGCCTATGATCTTTTCTATCTCTTGTGCCACCCTATCAGGGTCAGCACTGGGCAGATCTATTTTGTTTAGTATGGGGATGATCTCCAGATCGTTTTCTATGGCCATGTAGACATTGGCCAAGGTCTGGGCCTCTACTCCCTGAGTCGCATCAACTACCAGAAGTGCCCCTTCACAGGCTGCAATACTCCTCGAGACCTCATAGCTAAAATCTACATGGCCGGGGGTATCTATCAGGTTCAGCACATATGTCTCACCGTCTCCTGAAGGATATGTAAGCCTCACGGTCTGGGCCTTTATTGTAATTCCCCTCTCCCTCTCCAGATCCATCTGATCTAGAAATTGCTTCTTCATCTTCCTGGCAGACACAGCGCCGGTAATCTCCAGAATACGGTCAGCCAGGGTAGACTTGCCATGATCTATATGGGCAATTATACAAAAATTACGAATCTTTCTTGGATCAGTCATAGATCTCCCACTCCTCAGGAGCCGAATTTAATCCACATATTTCGCAGATTCCATGAATGTAACCGCTCACATTCCCTCCGGCCAGCGGTAGCCTTTTTTCAGGGTTTCAGGAGCATCGCTTGATGCACAAGATCAGTGACCCTGCCCATTAATCCGCACTGAAACCCTAAAAAAAGCTACTGCTGGCCGGGGACGTGATACTCTAACCACTAAAGGACAATGCGAACGAAGTAGCTCATCATTTTCGAAGTTAGCGAGCAAATAAAAAATGCCTTTTGAAATATTTTTTATGTACCCAGTAAAGAATAAAAAGGGTTTTACCGAACTAGAAAGTACGTACTATTAAAAATGAACTCATGCCCCAGGTGCCGGTAGACTTCTCCTGGAGTCCAAGGCCAAAAAATGTAACCGGCCCTGGGGGTAGTGAACAATTACAATAGGACAAAAGGGACAGATAGATTCCAGAGTCCTCATATCCTTGGGGCAGTTATAATGAATTTCCCGGATTTATTCAAAAAGTTGGGGCAACGTCAGCGTCCTACTTTGGGCCTGGATATAGGTTCACACAGCATAAAACTGGTTGAGTTTTCTGAGAGCAGTACAGACCGGACCGTCAGACGTATCGGGCGTGCCCTAGTCCCGCCCCAGGCCATAGTAGATGGTTCCATAAAAAGGCCGGATGAACTGGCCAGGGTGCTAAGGGCACTCATAGACAACCTCCAGCCCAAGGCCAGATATGTGACTACATCTGTCGCCGGCTATTCTGTCATTATCAAAAAAATCAACATCCCGTATCAAGATAAAAAAGAGATAGAAGACAATCTGCTGTTTGAGGCTGAAGAATACATACCCTTCGAGATCGAAGATGTCTATATAGATTTTTATTCACTAGGCAAGGAAAACAGAGATGATTCGGGAACAGAAATTTTTCTCGTTGCCGCCAAAAAAGATATGGTTAATGAATACGCCAATCTTATCCAGGAGGTCGGCCTATTCCCGGCAGTAGTGGACGTGGAGGCCTTTGCCCTTGGTAATGCCTTTGAAGCCGCCGGCACTATCCCAACTAAACCAGTAGCCCTGGTAGACCTGGGGGCCCAAAAGACAAACCTCAATATAATTGGACAGGGTACCTCTCTTTTTACAAAAGACATAGTCTTTGGAGGAATGCAGATAACTGAGGCTATTCAGGAGGCTGCGGGACTTGGCTATGAAGCTGCAGAAAAGGTAAAAATTGCCGGGGATAAAGACCTGGCACTCATGAAGGAAGTGGCCCCGGTATGCAAGGAGTTGTGTAGTATTTGGGCAACAGAACTGAAAAAGACAATAGATTTTTATAATGCAAGCTCAAAGAAGACGCAGCAGCCCGAACAGATTTTTATCAGTGGGGGATCTGCCTCTTTGAAGGGACTCGACAGGCTTTTTAGTGAGACAATAGGTCTATCAGTGCGGATATTCAATCCACTACAGAGATTCCCGGTTGCTCAGGACATAGAGCCTGGTTATCTCTCCAACATTGCTCCAGAGATGGCCATAGCTACCGGGCTTGCCTTGAGAACAGTGATAAAATGATTCAAATAAATCTGCTCCCAGTTCGCGAATGGCGCCGAAAGGAGGCTGTACATCAAGAAATTTCTATCTTTGTCCTCTCTCTAGTCCTGATGGCAACTATTTTTCTGGCTGTATGGATAACCGTGCAAGGAAAACTAAGTAGCGAGAGACGAGAGCTGATAACCTTAGAGAAAGAAAGAGAAAAGTTAAGTCATGTAGATAGCAACATAAAGAGCATAAATAAAAGACAAAGGGAAATTGAAAACAAATTCCGAGCTATAGAAAAGTTACAGCAAGGACGGACAGTTACAGTAAAAATTCTGGATAAAGTTGTAAGCTCACTGCCTCTTGATCGATTATGGCTTACCAATTTAAGCCTTAAAGGAAATGATTTAGAACTAGCCGGAGTTGCCCTGGACAACCATACAGTAGCCCTTTTTATGCAACGATTGGAGGCATCATTAATACGCAGCTCTGTACATCTAAAGAATACCCATCGAAAGCCCGTCCAGGGGCATGATCTCACGGAATTTGGACTTCAGGTAAAGGTCAAGGTCCCTTAGAGTGAGACCAAGGAAGTAACTTCTCAATAAGTCCTGGCGTAACCGTTCGCGTCTCCGGCCAGCGGTAGCTTTTTTCAGGGTTTCAGTGCGGATTAATGGGCAAAGTGCCCTGATCTTGTGCATCAAGTGATGCTCCTGAACCCCTGAAAAAAGCTACCGCTGGCCGGGTGGAATATGATTCGGTTACCAAAAATGATGCCCCAACTTGTTGAGAAGTTACCCAAGGAAGAGATAAGAACGTGGAAATTAAAGGATTTACATGGAAGATACCCTCAGGGCTCTTTCAGACTGTATATGACCTTCCTGCCTGGCAGAAGGCAGGCATATGGGTACTCTCTATAGCTATACCTATAGGTCTTTTTTGGTTCTTTTACCTTTCAGCCCATTTAGAAGAGATGGGCAGGATGTCAAAAAAAATCCCGGAAATGAGGCAAGAACTGGTCAAATTAAAAACAAGGTCTAAGCAACTCTCTCTAATGGAAAAAGATTTAAAGGCCATGGAAGAAATTCTGCAAGAAGCACTAAATCTACTGCCGGGAAAAGAAGACATACCCTCGGTCTTGACTGAGATCTCGTCCCTTGGTAACGAGGCCAGGCTGGATTTTTTGTCCTTTAAGCCACAGAGAGAACAACTAAAGACCTTTTACGCCGCCATTCCTGTCGAGATTGAATTCAAAGGACCATTTCTTAATACTGTCCTTTTTCTTGCCAATATCAGCCGCATGACCCGTATAGTGAATATAAAAGAGTTGTCAATGGGAGATGCAAAACAAAATACCGGGGTCTGGAGCCAAACTAAAGTTGCTAGCAATGGCATGAATTCCGAAGCTACTAGTAAGGCGGGATCAATTAAGGCATCTGGCCAAGAAGTCCAGGGTGACAGTGGTTGGACAATAACTACGCACTGTAAGGCCGTGACTTACCGTTTTCTCAGTCCACAAGAACAACAGGCACAAAAAAGAAGTAAAAAGAGAAGAAGATAAATATGCCCGTTCCAGTTGCAAAAAGAGGATGCCATAGAGATTTCTTGGTCTATACAGGTCTGTTTATTGTCTTGTCTGTGTGTGGCATCTGTTGCCTGTCTGGATGTAAAGACAAGTCAGATATAACTCCTTCAAGAGCCACCAAGATGAGGCAACAGAGGCCAATTAATTCAGAAAAGGTCGCAGACCTTCAAAAAAAACTGAAACACCTCATGCAACCTGTCACCTATCACTATGCCTCAGTGGGAAAACCTGATCCATTTCAGCCTTTTTTGAGGACGGCACCCGAAACATCCAAACCAATGACTCCAAAAAAAAGGGGGGCTGCAAAACCAGAATATTGCTCTACCCCATTGGAATGTATGGATATTGCCCAGCTGACACTTGTAGCCATCATAACCATAGATAGGAATAACAGGATTGCCATGGCCCAAGACGCTGCAGGGATTGGATACTTTTTGTACCCCAATCAGCGTATAGGCTATCACAACGGTAGAGTCAAAAAAATTCTCTCAGACAGAGTGATCATCAGAGAGAAGGTCAAAGATATTCACGGCAATCTAATTACGCGGAAACGGGTAATGTTACTACACCCAGAGGAAAAATAATGGAATGCCGACGGAAAACTTCATACCTTTTGATCCTATTCCTGGTAGGATTATTTTGGTGGATACCTGGCAACAGATCTGTAATGGGTAGAGGGCCAATTCAGGATGGCCCCGCACAAAAGGACATCTCCCACTGGCTGACTGAGCTCAAAACCCGTCTCCCCAGGCCTGACAATAGCATGAGAGTGACTACAGGGGAAAATATTACTACAGCAAAAAAATCGGGAGCTTATGGAGCTAGTTCAGCAACAAAAAAATTGATAAGGGATTATTCTGGGGGAAAAATCAGCGTAGATCTCTACAAGGCAGACCTCCACAATATATTTCGGTTGCTGGGTAAAGTCAGCGGTAAAAACATCGTGGTAGATGAATCTGTAAGGGGTAGTATCACCCTGGCCCTGCAGAATGTACCATGGACCTTTGTCCTGGATGTAATAAAAAACTTGAAGGGGTTAGACAGCATCGAGCGCTATAATACTATTATGATCTATCCAGCCAGCAAGGCGGTTAAATGGGGCGGAGGCAAAGAGGCATCTGGTAACCTTAAGGTCCAAATTAAACCCCTGCTTATCAAAAAAAAGCGAAAAAAACCTGGCCTAAGTATTGTACGGACTAGGGGTCTCCAAACCCCCATCAAAGAGATTGCCAAGGCACAGAATTTCATAAAAAAGGCCGCAGAATCAGAGAAACAAGGGGCAATCGGCCAGGCATTAGATCTATATATCAAGGCATCTGACATCTGGCCGGAAAATGTATCGTTGGCAAAAAAAATAGCGGCATTGGCACTTGGCAAAGGAGGCCAGGAGCTGACTGCCTTTAATTTTGCCAGAAAGGCACTCCGTTTTGCACCTAAAGACGGCGAAGCAGCCACCTTTGCAGCAATAGCACTCAGCCGAATGGGGAAAACAGATGAGGCAGAGACCTATTTTGAACGTGCTATGGCTATAGCAAGGCCTTCTCTACAGACACTGTATAACTATGCAGTATTTTGTGAATCAAGAGGGAAATATAGGCAGGCACTCCATCTCCTGGACAATATCGAGGCCAACTATAGGATTTCAGCAAATACTATGCTCTTAGAGGCGCGAGCCTATGAAGGCCTGGGGCAAATCGAGAAGGCCTTAACAGAATATAGGGCAGTCCTGCAGGGAGGGGCATCAATTCCATCGAGGCAACTGCAATATGCAAGAGAACGGGTAGAAGGCTTGACCGCAGGCAGAAAGAGACAATAGCCTTTCTCTTTGGCCTCTGTATCAAAATACATCAAAGCGTAACTGTTCACATCCCCTCGGCCAGTGGTAGCATTTTTCAGGGTTTCAGGAGCATCGCTTGATGCACGAGATCAGGGCCTCTGCCTATTAATCCGCACTGAAACCCTGAAAAATGCTATCACTGGCCGGGGACGTAGACGGTTGCAACAGGAGGGGGTGTGAACGGTTACGACCGACCCAAATTTTTACAGGAGGCAAAAATATACTCCAACATGAATCAAACAGACAATAAATTATATCGTATAGGGCATGAGGTAAGGGGCCTCTTTTGGCTATATCTGACGATTGCACTCATGTCTGGATGTGCAGCTTCCCAGGGAAGTCTTGCAACTAATCCTGAAACTCAACATCAGAAGAATCAACAGATAGGAGAGGTAAACGCAACTTCTCAGGGCATAGTCCCTCATGAGAAAAAATCCGAGTCTCGTGGCATCTCTCTCCCAGCCCGTCCGCCTGTAACTTGGCAACCATCCTTTAAGGTAGGGGATGTACAGATCAAGGAAAACAATCTGGGGCTTCCTAAACTGAAGGTAGGAGCAGACATAGAGTCTCGAAGTGGAAAGGTGCCCTTGCGGGATATCATCAGGGAACTGGCACGTCTGAAAGGTTTTACTGTCAGTTGGAATCAAGACGTCAACCAGGATGCAGCAGTAGATGTCGATATCCAGGCAAATGATGATTTCTGGACGGCACTGGACAACATCCTTCGTCAATTAGACTATTTTTTTGAGTTTAAGAATAATACCCTCATCATTGGCTATAAAGAGACAAAGACCTATCAGGTAGCTATGCCGAACATAGCTTACAATTTTACCGCTGCCGTAGGCGGCAATATGCTTGGCGGACCTACAAATACCAAGAATCTTGGGGAGGTAAGTCTTGCTACCGTTAAGGACTCCAATGAAGATTGGGCCAAAGAAAAAAATAGGCGGTATGTCAATCGATATGATTTATGGAAGGAACTCAGGCAAAATCTCGATCAAATACTGGAAGTATGGGAGATGGAGAACGTTCAACGGAAGACTCTGACCTCTCCTGTTGCCCAGGCCTCCCCAAAAAATCAGAAACAGGAGAATCCCAAGGACAAAAGACAAAAAGCAGAAAGATCTACTACAGAATCTGCCGGATGGGTGAGTATGGGAAGGGGTTCATATACTATTGATGAATCATTGGGTGTCCTGACAGTCAATGCCTCTCCCTCACTTCAAAGGCGTGTAAAGCGCTATATCAATACCTTTAAATCGTCGCTCTATCGCCAGGTATCTATCCAGGTACACATTCTCGAAGTACAGCTCTCTGAGGGATCATCAAAGGGAATTGATTGGTCCAAGGTATTAAAGGATGCTGCAAGAGATTCCAGCTTGATTAGTGGCCAAATTGGATATGGCAAAAATGGAGTTGTGTATCAGGCAAAGTCATCTCCTGAGGCCATGACAATACGTAAGGGATTACATCTACTTGGAAAAATCAGTCTCGCCCCTACAGATTTCAAATTGCTTGTAAATGCGCTGGAAGAACAGGGGACAGTACATACCCTATCAGAACCCCGTCTGAATCTGCTCAATGGATCTCCAGGTGTCCTGACAGTTGGTGAATCCATCCGTTATATCCGCGATGTAAGTAAAGACGTAAGTAATACAGGAACTGCAGGGAGCACAATAACCTATACTGCTGAAACTGATGACATCCTGTCCGGCTTGGCGTTTTCCGTTGTATGTAATATCCTGGGGAATAATGAGGTCGTCTTATATTTGACTCCTGTAACTTCAGAACTCAAAAGACCTATTGAATATAAGGCCTTTGGGCCAAACAAGGAGCTGCAGGTCGGCCTGCCCGACGTAAAGCTCCGTCAGATGTCCACCATGGCAAAGATCCGGGATAATGACTTTCTGATTTTGGGCGGGCTGATCGATGAAACCAGATCTGATAGCAGCTCAAACGTACCATTACTTGGAAGGATTCCCCTGCTCAAATGGGCCTTCAGGAATGAAATCAAGTCAAAGGCCAGACGAGAATTGGTCATAATTCTCCAGCCGCATATCCTCCCAAATACTATGTAATGCTGACTATTCACGTCTCCGGCCAGCGGTAGCCTTTTGAAGGGTTTCAGTGCGGATTAATGGGCAGAGTGCCCTGATTTTGTGCATCAAGTTGCTCCTGAAACCCTAAAAAAGGCTACCGCTGGCCGGGGGAATGTGAACGGTTACATGTAATGCCATCTATATTGCATTTCTGGCAAAATTGGCCGCTGCATAATCTGTGTTAATAGACTAGATTGGTGTCCCGTAGTGTTCCCTCCAAACCCTCTTCTCTGTGGGAGAGGGCATGGTGAGGGGAAGTGAAGCCCAAGGTGCTGAGAAGTTACCCTGTCAGGCCTGAACTGCTTTGAAAATGAAAGATGTCAAGGAAAGGTAGAAAGTCAATGACAATTGTACTGGATAAAAAAGAGGTAGAAAAATTTGAAGATTGGTTTAATAACTATGTCCAGCAATTTAAATCGGGAGATCCTAGCTGGCTGCCGAATGTAATACTGAAAGAAGAACATACCAAACGGGTATGCAGAGAAATACTGGACATCGGGAGAGAGATTGGACTAGATGACCAAGATCTCTGCCTGGCCAAGGTAATCGCTCTCTTTCACGACGTTGGCCGGTTTGAACAGTATGCCCGTTATCAGACTTTTGTGGATCGTAAGTCTACGAATCATGCTGCGCTCAGTGTAAAGGTAGTTAAAGAAAATGGGGTGCTGGATAGCCTTGATAAATCGACAAGAGATCTGATCCTGCGAGCAATTCTATATCACAATCGTCTTGCCTTACCTGAAAGAGAGACAGAAAGGTGTCTGTTTTTTGCAAAATTGCTGCGTGATGCGGATAAGCTGGATATATGGCGTGTAGTTACCGATTATTACCGTAGAAAAGACAAAAAACGGAATACTGCGATTGAACTCGACCTTCCTGATACACCAGGGATCTCAGATGATGTCTATCGTGATTTGATGGAAGGTAAGATCGTGCATGTTCTACACCTCAGAAATCTGAATGACTTTAAGGTACTCCAATGTAGTTGGGTCTATGATATCAACTTTGAGCAGACCTTCAGACGCATTCAGGAAAGGGGCTATCTGGAGATGATCCGTGATGCCCTGCCCAGGATAGAGAAAATCGCAGAGATCTTCTCTGTGCTCCAGGGCTACATGGATAGGCAGATACAGAGAGAGGAAGGTGCCCATTCACATTCCACCGGCCAGCGGTAGCCTTTTCAGGGTTTCAGAAGCAGCTTGATGCACAGGGTCAGGCACTCTGCCTATTGATCCGCTCTGAAGCCCTTTAAAATGCTACCGCTGGCGTAACTTCTCAATAAGTGGAGGCTTCATTTTGGTAACCGATCACAGGGTGCTTCTTTTGGAAACGATTTGCGTTAGCCCTGTAGTTTTCTTGGTTTTTGCAGCATTGGAAACCCTGGCTCCGGAGCGCAGCGGAGGAGAACAGGGAGGGTCCTATGCTGCAAAAACCTTAGAAAACAAGGGGCGAGAGCATGTTGGAAAAAGAAACACCCTGTGATCGGTTACATCGAAGTTGCCAGGATGATAACAACTAATGAATATATCTAATAGTGCCAATATTGCGATAATGGGCGCCGGGGCCATTGGTTCCGTGATAGGAGGCATGCTTGCCAGACATGGGCACAATGTGACATTGATAGGCAGGCACCCACACATGGATGAAATTTCAAAAAATGGGCTCCATATCAGTGGCATCTGGGGCGAACATACAGTGACTCACTTAAATACCATGACATCCCCTCCGGATAAATATCAAGATGTTGTATTCTTGACAGTCAAGGCATTTGATACGGCAACTGCTGCGAGAGAGGCCCTCTCCATGGTGGGACCGGATAGCACCATAATATCAATGCAAAACGGGCTCGGTAATGTGGAGACACTTGCCAGTATTGCAGGTAGGGACAAGACGCTTGGGGCGATGGCGATATTTGGTGTAGTAATGCCTGCCCCTGGCAACGTCCAGGTCACGAGCATTGCATCTGAGACCCTGGTTGGAGAGATAGATGGTGACCTCTCCCCACGATCAGTGGCCCTGGCCCGGATGATGGACGATGCCGGTATCCCTACCAAGGCATCTGATAATATTATGCAGGAAATCTGGCACAAGGTCCTCTTTAATATTGCATTAAATCCATTATCTGCCATACTTCAGGCAACATATGGTCAGATTGCCGACAATCCTCCTATCAGGGAGCTTATCAGGGAGATGGTCTCAGAGGCCTTTCGTGTTGCAGATGCCTCTGAAATGGATCTGGGCATGGACTCCCCGGATGAATACCTGGAGATCTTATGGAAGAAGAAAGTCCCTCCCACCAGGAATCACAGGTCATCTATGCTGCAGGATATCATTCGTGGCAAGAAAACTGAGATAGACTATCTTAACGGAAAGGTAGTGGAGATGGGAAATAAATACGGGATTGAGACGCCGTATAACAGGGCCATTGCCATTATGGTAAAGGCAAAAGAGGCCCTCAGGAGGCAACAGACATAAGGGGTAACTGTTCACATCCCCCCGGACGTAGACGGTTGCAACAGAAGGGGTGTGAACGGTTACCATAGGGGCCTTAATCGCTTTCATCTTCTTGGGCAGCCGGTCCCTCCTCCTGGCCGGCAACTGTATCCGTTTTTTCAGATAGTTCGCCTGGGACTTCCTGTATACTCTCCATTTCAGATGCTGCAAGACGCATTGCCTGTTCGATCTCTCTCGGCGGCAGGGCCTCTTCATCCAGGAGTTGCAAGTAACCCTCAAGGGTAGAACGGATCTTGAATATTGTCTCCCTCTGAATCTGCCTGAGCCTCCTTATTCGCCCCTCTAATTGAATGGCCTCCTGATGGGCATTAGCCACTATATGTTCTGCATCCAGCTTTGCCCTTTCAAGGATCAATTCACCTTTTTTTTGGGCCTGTGACTCCATCTCTTCTGATAACTTCTGTGCAGAGGTCAAGGCCTTATGGAATTCTTCCTCCCTCTTTCTGAAGTCTGTCAACTGGGCATTACAGGCGACGAGTTGGTCCTTCAGGGCATTCCTTTCCTTGATCAGAGAGGTCATGACCTCAGCTACTTTCTCAAGGAAATTGTCTACCTCACTGGGGTCATAGCCCCTAAATTTGCTGCGGAACTCTTTGTCGAGGATATCATTGGGGCTGAGACTCATATACACCCCTAAAACTGCATCGCCAACTGCTGGAGCGTGCGCACGAGGAAGCTATCCAAAAAAATTATTGCAATAATGATCACCATAGGTGTCAGATCTATTCCTCCAAACTGTAGGGGCAGTATCCGTTGAACCCGGTAAAGTAAAGGATCTGTTACACCATACAGGAATCTTACTATTGGATTATATGGGTCAGGGTTGACCCAGGACAAAACGGCCCTGGCAATCAGCACCCACATATAGAGATTTAACAAAATATGGATCACTATAGCAAGAGAATTCAAAAAGTTGCTTATAACAAACATGCCGATACTCCTAATATAACTCTTAATAATAAGTAGCCATTAGCCCCCTTTTAGGTAACTTCTCAATAAGTGGAGGCTTCATTTTGGTAACCGACCACAGGGTGCTTCTTTTGGAAACGATTTGCGTTAGCCCTGTAGTTTTCTTGGTTTTTGCAGCATTGGAAACCTTGGCTCCGGAGCGCAGCGGAGGAGAACAGGGAGGGTCCTATGCTGCAAAAACCTTAGAAAACAAAGGGCGAAAGCATGTTGGAAAAAGAAGCACCCTATAGTCGGTTACATCGAAGTTGCCAGGACTTATTGAGAACTTACCCTTTTAGGCAACTTCTTAACCCTTACCAAAAGGACATAGTGGATAATTACAGATCTTGCAGTTAAGACATAGTCCGCCATGGCCCAAGGCCGCTATTTTTTCACGATCAATATGTTCTCCCGCTAATATCCTTGGGAGCACCAGATCCAATACTGTAGCACGGAAATACATACCACAGGCAGGCACACCAAGGACTGGCACATTCCTTATGTATCCTACCAGGAACATAGCCCCTGGTAAAACAGGGCTCCCGTAGACTATATCGGTTGCCCCGGCCTCCTTGATTGCCATGCGGGTTACGTCATCCGGGTCCACAGACATCCCGCCTGTATACAAAATCAACTGGGCCCCTGCCTCAAGGGCACTATCTGTCTTTTCTAAAATTATCCCCACATCATCCGGGACCAGGGACACCGACAATATATCAAGCCCAAAGGCCTTAAGCTTTTTCTCCATTAGTGGCCCAAAGGCATCCTCTATGCGGCCCTCATATACCTCCCTGCCAGTAACTATAATGGCTGCCCTCTTGATTTTCCAGGGCAGGACCCTGATGAGCCCACCTACATCTGAGGCAATAGATACCGCCTTATCCACTAGTGCCTTTGGCACGACAAGTGGTATGGCCCTGCCAGCAGCTACAGGGTCGCCCTGTTTGACTACTGTATTGTCATGGCGAGTAGCCAGCATCACTTCCCCTAGGAGATTAAGGGCCATCAACTGCTGACGATCTACCTGGAAGAGGCCATCTATGTCTGCATGAAAGTTTACCTTTCCTTCGGATGGCTGCCTGTCATACTCAATGCCCGGACCAGCTATGGCCTGTGCCATGGTAAGGGCTGCATCATCCTCATGTAGCTCATGCCCTGAGAGTTCCATTGCATAGATGTGATTTTTCCCGATGCGCTTCAGATGAGCTATGTCGTCTTCTGTAATGACGTGTCCTTTTTTGAAGGCAGCCCCCTTTTTCTCTCCTGGGATTATCTCTGTCATGTCATGGGGAATGACCATCCCAACCGCATCAGTTACAGGGATCTTCTTTAAGACCATCAAGATACTCCTATAGTTTTTTGTAATATGCACCATAGGCACAGGCCCGGCACAATACCTTCCCGTCCTTTTCCACTTCACGGCAATCCTGTACGTAGTCACCACAGGACTCACATTGCACCCTCCTGATGGGTCTTCCCGGCAGGTCACACTCAGGCACCTCTACCCGGACCTCCTGTACATCGAAAAGCTCGTCATCACTCATCAACTTATATGCCTCTAATTGACACTTGTATCTGTCCTCTATGTCCGGGCAGTACTTCTTTGAGAGTTCTCTTGACTCCTCCCTGGCAATTATTCTATACGCCTTACCTGTCTTCAAGTGGACAAAGGTTGCTGCCATTATTCCATAGTCCATCCACCTCATAGAGCGTTTGCCAAGAGAACATCCGGTGACAGACTGGATAGCATCAGTGGCACATCGATCAATCTCCACATAGACCATAAAAGACTTACGGTCACGGCCCTTTGGATCATCTATACCAAGGAGACCTAATCCCAGCATAGCCAGCCGTACACCGAGGACCTGGCCGGCACACAGATGCCCATGAATGCGTGCAGATTCCTCTAAGAGCTCCTCAAATGACATCTCAGAGATATGAGTCGTCGATTTCATTTTTTCTCTCCTTAGACCTTCAGGTACTGATTACGCATTACCTTCTTTTTCCCCTTTATATCTACGGTATTTCAGATAAAGATCCATCATCGCCTGCCTCAACTCCTGATCCCGGATGCCTGCCGTCAAGTCCTTGGCCATATCTATTGAGACATCCTGGATCTGGTCTCCTTCTTTCTGTGATACATCTCTCTTCACTATCTTTCGCCGAACCCATTGAGACCGCACTCCTGCCACATCACCTAAGACAAATCTGATGGCCTTGATCTTGGCCCTGGGAGACAGACAGGCATTCAATCGCTCTACAAGGGTCTGCCCCTGGAAGGAGAGCTGCTGCATCCACACTGAATCCGAGACTACTACCACCAAGGTATCTCGCTCCCTAAAGCACTCGGGCCAGGCATGGGCCGCGACCTGAGGGCCTGCTATTTCTTCCCAGACCTCCCAGATCTTTCCCCTTGACAGCCTGACTCCCCACCCATATCTGAGGGCAATTTCCCCTAATATCTCTGCAACACTAGTGGGCATTATGCCGGAATTATTTCTTTCTTTTATCGTAACCCTTCACACCCCCTCCTGTTGTAACCGTTCACGTCCCCGGCCAGCGGTAGTATTTTGAAGGGTTTCAGTGCGAATTAATAGGCAGAGTGCCCTGATCTTGTGCATCAGGCGATGCTCCTGAAACCCTGAAAAAGGCTGCCGCTGGCCGGGGGAATGTGAACGGTTACCTTTTATCTGCTATCTCCCTTACCTTGTCCTCCAGGAGGCCTTGAATCTCCTTGAGCCTGGCCGGACTAGTTGCCTCAAAACGAAATACCAGGACCGGCTGGGTATTTGATGCCCTTATGAGCCCCCAGCCGTCATCAAAGACTACCCTGATGCCATCTACATCTATAGTCCTGTAGCGGGCCTTGAACCACTCCTTTGCCTCCTCCACTATCTGGAATTTGTCCCCATCTGGACAGGGCATCCTGATCTCAGGCGTAGAATAGGTCTTTGGGACACCTTCCAGCAGACCGGAAAGGGGCCTGTCACTCGATGCCATTATCTCAGCAAGGCGCAGAGAGGCATAGATGGCATCGTCATAGCCAAAATAACGATCGGCAAAAAAGATATGACCACTCATTTCTCCAGCAAGGAGTGCCTTTTCCTCCCGCATCTTCTGCTTTATCAGCGAATGGCCGGTCTTGTACATAATGGGCCTTCCACCATGTAGAGAGATGTCGTCATAGAGGGTGTGAGAGCACTTGACCTCTCCTATCACAGATGTCCCCGGATGCTCTTTCAATACACTCCTTGCAAATATGATAAGGAGCCTGTCCCCAAATATGAATTCGCCTTTCTCGTCCACAACACCCAGACGGTCTCCATCTCCATCATAGGCCATGCCGGCATCGGCCCCTGTCTCCAGTACCTTGGTCCTCAGGTCTTCCAGATTCTTCAGCACGGTTGGATCCGGGTGATGATTTGGGAAGGTCCCATCTACCTCACAATACATGGGAAATACCTGACAGCCCTGGTCCTCAAAGGCCCTGGGGGCCACAGGACCTGCCACACCATTTCCTGCATCCAATACTATCTTTAATGGACGGACAATTTTTATATTTTCTCTCAGATATCTGAGATAAGATTCAACAATATCATGTGACTGCACATCTCCCATTCCAGAAATAAAGTCCCCTGACTCTATAATCTTTCTCAATTCCTGGATCTGTGGACCATATAGAGTTGAGGTCTTGACGCACATCTTGAAGCCATTGAACTCAGGCGGATTGTGACTTCCAGTTACCTGTACACCACCGTCAGACCCCAGGTGAAATATAGAAAAGTAAAGGAGAGGCGTCGGTCCTTCGCCTATATCGACCACATTACAGCCAGTAGAGCAGATCCCATGGATAAGCGCCTCTTGTATCCAGAGGGAATGGGTCCTGCCGTCTCTGCAACACGTTATCTGTTTAAGCCCCCTGTTTCTGACATAGGTCCCATATGCCCGACCTATCTTTTCCACTGCCTCCTCGGTCAGGTCTTCATCCACCCTTCCCCTGATATCATATTGCCTGAATATTTCTCTATTCACACATACCTCCGTAAGTCAGGCTATTAGGCCGTAACCGTTCACACCCCCTCTTGTTGCAACCGTTCACGTCCCCGGCCAGCGGTAGCCTTTTGAAGGGGTTCAGTGCGGATTAATAGGCAAAGTGCCCTGGTCTTGTGCATCAAGCGATGCTCCTGAAACCCTGAAAAAAAGCTACCGCTGGCCGGAGACACAAACGGTTACGCCAGAACTTATTGAGAACAATAGTCTGAGCCTACAGCCTAATAAGCTAACAGGGGGCTTAGCCCCCAGATCCTTAGGCCTTTGTCCCTGATGCCGGTAATCAGCAAGGTGAGCAGTTCGATAAAAAGGGGCTGAGGAGGCGATCTCAGGGAACTGTTTTCTATGAGGATAATGTCCCCTGGGCCTACCCGTCTCAAGAGATGGCCCACAGAATTACTGGGGGAGACACTCCTGGACCACCTGAGTTCAAGGGATGGGTTGACCACAAGGAGACCCAGCTCCCTTGCTGCCCTTACCAACCGGAGGTCCTTCCATCCATGAGGCGGCATGAGAAACCGGGCATCCCGGCCCTGGACATCGCCTGCTATCGTCAGGCATGGAGTAAGCCCGTGTCTCAGATCTATTTCGTTCTGGAAGATAAGAGACCTATAGGCCTCCCCATGGATCCCTATCTCAAAGGCCTGTAACGAACGTAAGGCCCTGGGATTGCGCCTGGCCCTCTTTCCTTCTATGAAGAAAGTAGCAGGGGCCTCAAGCTCATGCAGACGTCTGCAGATACCCTCGGTTAAATGATTTGGGCACTGGTCAAATACGAGCCCTATTGCAGATATAGTCCGGGAACCATGGGTCAATACCCTACCCCATAGGGTGGCCCTTGGGCAAAAGATCTCATATGCACCTGTTGCCAAGGCACCTGCCCCTCCCATAAGAAGGATAAGGCCCCTCAGGGTATTCTTAGAGATCTTTATTGTAACCGCTCACACCTCCCTTCTGTTGCAACCGTCCACGTCGCAGGGGGGATGTGAACAGTTATTCTTTATTTGCCTTGACACTGCATCGACCTACTAGCACAAGTTTTGTCTGAAAATACCCCGAAGCCCGGAGTTATAAGGAAAAACACATCTATTATCTTTTGCTTTCAATTTTGAGATTTCAGTTAATTCTCAGTTTCGACAGCAAGTCCTCAATAAGTCAAGGTACAAAGTCTGGATTCCTGCCTTCGCAGGATGGGAGAGATAACCGGTTATTGGCAGACAGGTACATCCAAATGTCCATCCTGCGAAGCCAGAAATCCAGTAAATAGTCACAAAATATAATTCACCTCCACTTATTGAGAAGTCACCTTCGACATAGGTTATTTATGACGATCTAAAACAAAGTATGCAAGCTCTTTAAGTGAGTCCTTGGTCTTAGATTCAGGAAAGATATCCAAGGACTCACAGGCTGAACTGATCAGGGCCTTTGCCCGACATCTAGCATATTCTGTTCCCCCGGTACTGATTAACATATTACTTACCCATATAAATTCTTCATGAGAGGGATTACCTTCTCTGAGTATCTGAAGCAGCCTTTCTCTTTCTTTGCTGGATGCCTTTTTAATGGCTACAACAAGGGGCAGTGTAAGCTTTCCCTCTGCAAGGTCTGTCCCCAGGGCCTTCCCCAGTTCGCTTGCCTCTGCAGTATAATCAAGGATGTCATCAATTATCTGAAATGCCTGTCCCAAATAGAGGCCATACTTACCAAGGGCCTCTACTTTGCTCTCTCTTGCCCCGGCAAGGAGTGCCCCGATTCGGCATGAAGTAGAAATCAAAGATGCCGTTTTTCTATCGATGATCTCCAGATAGGTCTCTTCATCAAAGCATTGGGCCCGCATCTGTAAGAGTTGTATAATTTCTCCTTCAGACATCAGGGCAACTGTCTCTGCAATGGTCTTTGCTATACTGATTATTCCAAATCGGCTTGCAAGGTCAATGGCCCTGGCAAAGAGAAAATCACCCACCAAGACTGCGGCCTTATTTCCCCATATTTCATAGGCAGGGGGCCTTCCCCTGCGCATCTTTCCCCCGTCTACCACATCGTCGTGGAGGAGACTGGCAGCATGGAGGTATTCCGGGATTACCGAAAGGTTATAGACCTCTTCGTCGGTCTTCCCACATAGTCTTGCTGAACATACTGTAAGTAATGGCCTCAGTCGTTTTCCTTCCGAAAAGAGAATATATTGGCTTACCTTATTGATGAAAGGCTCATGAGAGCTAAAGTGCCTGTTTAGCACCTGCTCAATTCGCTCAAAATCTGTCTTGAAGGAGTCCATGATGTTATCGGGTCCGGATCTGTGGATGATGAATACCTCTTCAGGAGATACTCCCACTTAAAATACCCCCTTTTCTAATCTTAGATAAGGGAATAACATAGAAAGTTGTAAGAAACCACAATTTATTATAATCTTTTCTTTAATGAATTGCTTGCAAAATCCCAAATTTTATCTGAGGATAAGACGTCGGGAAGGAAAAATCTAGCATATCAGGGAGATAGGTGAACTTTTCGTAACTTCTCAATAAGTGGAGGCTTCTTTTGGGTAACCGATCACAGGGTGCTTCTTTTTCCAACATGCTCTCGCCCCTTGTTTTCTAAGGTTTTTGCAGCATAGGACCCTCCCTGTTCTCCTCCGCTGCGCTCCGGAGCCAGGGTTTCCAATGCTGCA
>JALTHV010000291.1 GCA_027004315.1 Deltaproteobacteria bacterium | reverse complement strand
ACAATATTTTTTTGCCACCCCCTTTACTGAATATTCAGGCCTTGGCTTAACTATCTTCTTTTTTTCTCGGTTTTTTAAAATGCAATTTAAATACCAAACATATCCTTCACCATTTTTGGGCCTTATAGCCCCAATATTCCAGATTTCCCGTGATTCTACGGATATCTTTCAGACACCTTATGACCAAAATTGTCAGTTATGAAAAAAAGTGTCCGTTCGATTCTCTCACTCGGGACACAGAAGACACAGAGAAATATTTTATGTGGGTTGTAAGCAGTGCAATCTATGCCAAAAACACTTTTGGCCGCACACAAAGGAAAAGGCACTTACAGTAAAAAACCATAAGTGCCTGAATTTATTGGTACGCCCGGAGGGATTCGAACCCCCGACCTACGGATTCGTAGTCCGGCGCTCTATCCAGCTGAGCTACGGGCGCATATAGGATAAATCTTTATAATAAATTAGATATCCCCTTGCAAGCCCCTAATCTATAGTGTACCCCAAAAACTGGACAAGTGATTAAGGTGCATTGGCTGACACTTTTTATATGCCCAAGAGAGGGTATGAAATCGATGCGAAAAAATACGATGCAGCCTGTCACTGTTCACATTCCCCCGGCCAGTGGTAGCCTTTTGAAGGGGTTCAGAAGCATCGCTTGATGCACAAGATCAGGGCCTCTGCCTATTAATCCGCACTGAAACCCTTTAAAATGCTACCACTGGCCGGAAACATGAAAGGCAATGAAAATCAGGAGAGGTCCTCTTTCCCGGTCTGCATAGAGATGTAGGCGTAAAAAGGGACGTTGGTTCTAAAGCATTTTGACAGGAACGAAATTTCTTTTTGGCCCCTTCACCATGTGATGGCTAGAGGCATTGAGAGAAAAAGAATCTTCAAGAACAGATTCGACAAAGAGGATTTCCTCAAACGGCTGGCCGAACTGTGTAATGCCGAAAGCCTGGCCGTTTATGCATGTGCGTGCTGGCCTTGTCAAGGACATGAACTGGTTGAGTGTGTATCCCTGGTCCGGTCATTCCGTAATCATGGGGAAAATTGGCAGAGAGTGGCAGGATACGGATTCCGTGCTCTCGTATTTCGGCGATGAAAGAAAAAATTGTGTCGAACGTTATGAAAAATTCGTACTTGACGGTATAAAGGAAGGCAAAAACCAGATTTGGTCGGCGGTGCTCAGCTTGAGAAGAAAAGGAAGAAGGCTCGCCTATGATGAGCGGATACTGGGCAACAGTGAGTTTGTACAAAGACTTCTTTCTGAAGCCGAGAAGAAGGAAAAGCAGAGTCTTCGTCTGACGGCCAAGATACCTGATCTTGCTTTTTTGGCCGTACAGATTGCAAAGGGTGAAGGCATAGATAAGGCCTTGCTCCTGCCTACCGGCAGGCAGGTCGCTCAGGTACCAGAAAGAGGTTAGTTGCAAGGACAAGAAAACTTTTTTGTCAGATAGCTGTAGGTAAGCTGGGTTATTCCGGGGCGGAAGTTGCGGGGTTTCTGGGCGTGACAACTTCATGTGTAAACCGGCTGGCAACTTCTGGGGAAGTTCCGGAAATTAGCGGGTATCTCTGAAATAGAATGCTTTAGAAGCAACGTCCCCCTTTTCGGTCAATGTCAAAGATTAATTTCTATTTTCGATGTCTGATAGACCCCTCTCCTTTTCCTGGGATATTGAGTCGTCTGTGTCGAGGCATGCCGCTACGATAAGAACTCGCCAAATCAACCTCAATTAAATTATTAAACTAACTCCGTCCCCTAAATCCGTCCAATCGTTTCCAAAAGAAGCACACTTTGATCGATTACAATGATTCTGCCTATTCCTGGGAGATTTTCGCGCCAAGCAGCCTAGGATCCGGACCGTTTTCAGAGGCTATTGTCGTCTGTTCCTCCAGCTCTGCTGCAAGGAGCAGGGCTCCAACTTGAGCAGGATTCTTTTCCTGATATTCATTCTCAATTTTAGCTCATAATTCAATCCCATTGTGATTTCTTAGGTTTCTACATCTGTAGTTGTTAAGGCTAATCAGATCATTAAATTATCATTTTAATCGTTTTTGTTGAAATAATCGTTTTTGTTTACTATGAGTAAAAAATACGCATTTTATTGACAAAACGTTTAAAAAGTTTAAAGTAATTGTTACATAAACTGAACAGCTAAATAGGGATGGAATGGCTTGAGTGTAACCGTTCACACCCCCTCCTATTGCAACCGTCCATATCCCCGGCCAGCGGTAGCCTTTTGAAGGGTTTCAGTGCGGATTAATAGGCAGAGTGCCCTGATCTTGTGCATCAAGCGATGCTCCTGAAAGCCTTCAAAAGGCTACCGCTGGCCGGGTGGAATGTGAACAGTTAC
>JALTHV010000290.1 GCA_027004315.1 Deltaproteobacteria bacterium | reverse complement strand
AGTGGCGTAAGAAGGGTATCAATATCCAGGTCTTGAGACGAAAGACAAGAGACGGCTACAAGGCCGGGGCCCTGGCATGTGGGCTCAAGAGGGCAACCGGGAAATTTATAGCCATCTTTGATGCCGACTTTCTGCCTCCCAGGGACTTTTTAGAGAGGGCCATGCCCTATTTCCAGGACAAAGAGGTCGGGCTGATCCAGGCCAGGTGGGGGTTTTTAAACGAAGAGACCTCCTGGTTTACCAGGCTCCAGGGCGTCTTTCTCTCTGCCCACTTTGGTATAGAGCAGTTTCTCCGTTTCAGAAAGGGGCTCTTCCTGAACTTTAACGGCACTGCAGGGATATGGAGAAGGGAGGCCATTGTCTCATCTGGTGGCTGGCAGGCCGATACCGTGACAGAGGACCTGGACCTGAGCTTCAGGGCCCAGATAAAGGGCTGGAAGGCGGTCTACCTCAATGACCTTGAGGTCCCTTCTGAGCTCCCCATTACCCTGACTGCCCTGAGGAGCCAGCAGAGACGCTGGGCCAAGGGCTCTATCCAGACGGCCAGGAAGGTCCTGCCCTCACTCTGGACATCAAGGGCCAGGCTGGCCCAAAAGATAGAGGGGACCATCCTCCTCCTCTCCAACCTGGGCTGGCTCATGGGGGCCCTGATCTTTATCACCCTGTATCCCACCCTTATTCAGAGGAGCGGCATAGGGCCCTACCAGATCATGCGCATTGATCTCCCCATCTTCCTCATGGCCACATGGACGGTCTTCTATTATTTCTATTTCCACGAGAGACACGGTCGAGGTAGAAGGCCCCTGGAGATCCTCAGGTCCCTCTGGCTCCTGGCCGCCTTTGGCCTTGGTCTGGCACCTAGCGTGTCTGCAGGTATCCTGGAGGGCCTATTCAGTAACGGCGGGGAGTTTGTCAGGACGCCAAAGTTTGGGATTACAGGCAACCAGACATGGAAAAGGCTCTGGGGCTATCACAGGGCCAGTTATCTCAGCCTGTTTATCGATCTGGGGCTCCTTATGTACAGCCTCCTGCCCGTGGCCTTTGCCATAGAGAGGGGTACCTATCTGGCCGTGCCATTCCTGGCAGTATTTACCCTGGGCTTTCTCCTGATGCTCTACCTCGATGTCTTTGACCTCTTGAATCACTTTTCCCCCTTCAAAGTTCCTGGCCAGACCCAGGTTTCCAGGGGCAGCAGAGAGGAAAGTGTACCCAAAAACTGGACAGGTGATTAAGGTGTATTGGCTGACACTTTTTATCCCAAATTATGCACTTCAAATGCCGAACAGAATGATTTCTTTTATAAATTCAGTAGATTATCGTTAATATAAGTAAGTTCTCAATAAGTTCTGGCAATACAGTGTTCCCCTCACCCTGCCCTCTCCCCTGGGGAGAGGGCAGGGTGAGGGGATTAGCCCTGTAGGGATAAGAGTATGTTGAAAAAAGAAGCAGCCTGTGATCGGTTGCCAAAATGGGAGCCCCAACTTATTGAGAGGTTACGTACACTCACCGCAATCTGTTGTAATTCTGTAATAAAATCTTTTTTTAACCGTCTTGTTGAAGCAGGCAAACCTAAAAAAGTGGCTATCATTGCATGCATGCGAAAGCTCATAACTATTCTTAATGCAATGGTTAAAAATAATACTTTCGGCAAACTTGCGAGCTGCATAATCCGGGTTTATATGTTCAGGAGGGGATATGAAATCGATGCGAAAGGAATACGATGCGGCCTTTAAGGCCAGGGTACCCAAGGGCCTGCCGGATCTGTTCTCTAATGGACGACAAAGGGCAGGCGCCAGACAGAGAGATTACAGACTGAGCTCTATCAGCAGACCGGCCATCTGGAGGTAGAGCTGGACTGGCTCAAAAAATCTGGACTTATCCGTATGGCCATCATGGACTGGTTCAGCCGATATGTCCTGTCCTGGGAGATCTCGATTACTCTGGATACAGGATTCTGCCTTGTACCGTGCCCTTGAAATTGCCAGACCAGAGATCTTCAACTCAGATCAGGGATCACAGTTTACGAGTGATGACTTTACCAATCGCCTCGAGGATCGAGGTATCCGGATAAGCATGGATGGCCGGGGGCGATATCTTGACAACATATCTGTGGAACGTCTGTGGCGCAGCATAGAGTACGAGGAGGTCTATCTGCTTGACAATGGGGTACACCTTATCTGCTTTTTTAACCTTATCAAGCCTGCCTCAATTCGTATGAAATCCTCACTTTTCCTGTTGTATTGACTCAGGTCGATCTTAAATCTCTCAGCCATTTCCAGCACCACCGGCAAGGGATCCGGGTCGCATTTTTCCCATACCGGCCTTAATTCCCTGAGAAATATATTGGCAGTTACAGGAC
>JALTHV010000289.1 GCA_027004315.1 Deltaproteobacteria bacterium | reverse complement strand
ATGACAGGAGTCAGGCCGAGGCCCTGGTAGGTATGGAGATATTTATGGAAAGGGCCCAACTGCCCCCATTGGCTGCAGGAGAGTATTACTGGGACGAGATCGACGGTATCTCTGTGGAGAGCATCAGAGGAGAAAAATTGGGGATATTGTCTGATGTCTTTTCGACAGGTGCCCATGATATCTATGTAGTTAAGGGAGACAGGGGCGAAATTCTGGTGCCTGCAGTCAGTCAGATGGTAAAAGAGATCGACCCTGATAGGGGTGTCATGGTAGTAGATCTTCCCCCTGGTCTCATTGAGGCCAATGCTCTTTGATATAATTACTATCTTCCCGGATTTTTTTGATTCACCTCTGAAGATAGGGGTAATAGGACGGGCCATTGAAGCAGGTATCCTGGAGATCCGGACAGTCAATCTCAGGGACTTTACTACAGACAGGCATCGGACTACTGATGACAGGCCCTTTGGAGGTGGAGAGGGCATGATAATGAAGCCTGAACCCATCTATAAGGCCATTAACTCCCTGAAGGGAGGGCCTCAGGGGGCCAGGGTTATTCTGCTGAGCCCCCAGGGGAAGATACTTGATCAGGCACTGGCCGCTGAACTTGCCAGGTGCCAGAGACTCATTCTTGTATGTGGCCGCTATGAAGGGGTAGATGAGCGTATCCGGGAACACTGTGTAGACCTTGAGTTGTCTATAGGGGACTATGTCCTGTCTGGTGGGGAGGCTGCGGCCCTGGTCCTGATAGAGGTGGTCAGCAGGCTCATATTCGGGGTCCTGGGCTGCAAATCATCTGCAGAAAAAGATTCCTTCACTGAGGGGCTCCTCAAATTTCCTCAATATACCCGGCCCAGGGACTTTATTGGCTGGAAGGTCCCGGAGATATTGCTTTCTGGAGACCATGCAAAAATCGCTGAATGGAGAAGGAAACAATCCCTTGAGTTCACTCTCAAACGGAGGCCGGAGTTCCTTCATAAGGCCCGGCTGGACAGGCAGGATCTCAAATATCTTAGGAGCCTAGGGTGGAGAGAAGACCGATCTACGTAGCCCTTGTCCACTATCCGGTCCTGAATCGCCATGGAGACTTGATAGCCTCTGCTATAACTAATCTGGATATCCACGACATAGCAAGACTGGCCAGGACCTATGACCTGTTGGCATATTACCTAGTCACTCCATTAGTCGACCAGCAGGTCCTGGCACGGCGTCTGATCATGCACTGGACAGATGGAGTGGGAGGGGATATCAATCCAGACCGGCAAGAGGCCCTGGGACTCTTGAGGATAGCAGATAGTATAGATGAGGCATGTAAAGAGATTACTCTTGAGACAGGGAGCAGGCCCCTTGTATATGCAACCACTGCCAGAGAGTGGCCGGCCTCTCTGGCCTGGTCTGAGTTAAGAAGAGAGATAGGTAGGCACTATGACAGTATCCTGCTCCTCTTTGGCACTGCATTCGGGCTCGATAAGAGTGTACTTAGAGGTGTAGATGGGGTACTTTCTCCCATAGAAGGCAAAAGGAGATATAATCACCTGTCGGTCCGCAGCGCAGTTGCCATAGCTCTGGATCGTCTTTTGGGAGGGAATTAGGCTAATAAGGAGGATATCCGATGGAAATTCTGCGTAGACTGGAATTGGAAGAGATGCGTATGGATATCCCGGACTTCAGGCCTGGAGACACAGTGCGTGTCCACTTGAAGATCCGGGAATCAGAAGAAAAGACGAGAATACAGGTATTTGAAGGTGTTGTAATTAGCCGTAGAGGAAGGGGCATATCTGAGAGCTTTATTGCAAGAAAGATATCTTATGGTGTTGGAGTAGAGCGTATCTTTCCTATAAACTCTCCAATGATTGAAAAGATAGAGGTAGTTGAGCAGGGCCATCACAGGCGCGCCAAACTATATTATCTGCGTAAATTGAGGGGTAAGGCAGTACGGCGCAAGATACGTCGTCGTTCCTGAATTCATGGAGACCTCCTGCAGAAATCCTGGCCAGGACCCTCTATATTTTGAACGAATTCTTTGGGATCAGGGTCTCAGTCCAGTGGCCGGTCTTGATGAGGTCGGCCGTGGGTGTCTGGCAGGGCCAGTAGTGGCGGCTGCCGTGGTACTCCCACAGGATGTGAGCCTTCCTGGTGTCCGGGATTCAAAGACCCTGTCTCCAAAAAAGAGGCAGGTCCTTGACAGGCTGATAAGAGAAAAGGCCTTGGCAGTCTCCTTGGGTCAGATAGGATGGGCAGAGATAGATCAGATAAATATCTTGCAGGCCAGTCTCAAGGCAATGGCCCAGGCAGTAGACGGATTAGGACTCCGGCCCAAGGCCCTGCTCATTGACGGCAATCAGACCATACCCCATGTCCTGCCCCAAAAGACCCTGGTACATGGAGATCAGAGGTCTCTGTCTATAGCATCTGCCTCAATAGTGGCCAAGGTCTTTAGAGATGCCTTGATGGAAGAGATGCACATACATTATCCCCAATACAATTTTGCCCGCAACAAGGGCTATGCAACTCTAGAGCACCGTGAGGCACTAAAGCTCTATGGCTGTTGCCTGATTCATCGAAAGACCTTTAAGGGGGTGCGGGAATATACAGGTCAAAGGCAGTCTATGAAATTGGAAACTTGAAATTAGGAGAGACACGACGATGTAGATGCATTACCTAATCTCGAATTTCCAGATTCAACAGGGATGATGAATATCTGGTCATGAAAGTTATCAGGGAATTGAATTGAAGGGACCTCCTTGAAAGCCAATTCTTCAAAGGAGTTAGGGAAAAAGGCAGAGGAACTCGCCGCGGCCTTTTTTATAGAAAAGGGATATCATATCCTTGAAAGGAACTACCGGAGACGGTGTGGTGAGATAGACCTGATACTTGAAGACCGCTCACAGCTTATTTTTGTAGAGGTAAAGGCCAGGACGACTGCCAGGTTTGGTCTGCCTCAGGAGGCAGTCACCTATCACAAACAACATCAGATTATACGGGTTGCCCAGTGGTATCTCCAGGAAAAGGGCTATACAGACAGAAGGGCCAGATTTGATGTCCTGGCAATAAGTTTCTCTGGTGCTGGAGGAGGACCTGTCATTGAGCATATACCCTGGGCCTTTGAGATAGAATAATGCCCCAACACCTAAGCCTTAAACGACGACTCGATAGATCTCTATCAGTATGGGTCTCTCTTGCCGTTATTGCAGCAGTTATCTTCTCTGTGTCCAGCGTCCGGGCAGACAAGGCAAGGCCCCTTGATCTGAAGACTGCCCTCAAGACGGCGGCCTCTCTGAACTCATCGCTCAAGCAGGTAATGTCAAGGTACAAAAGCGCCAAGGCGAAAGTAAATGCGGCAATGAGTGCCTTTTTCCCTAAACTGAATCTGGACCTCTCCCTGAGCCGCAGCAATAACCCCGTCTATGCCTTTGGCAGTAAGCTCAACCAGGCCTCTTTTACTGCCCAGGACTTTCAGTTGGATGTCTTAAATGACCCAGGTTACAGGACAAACTGGCAGACCAGGTTCGTGTTGACCCAGCCCATTTTTAACCAGGGCAAAGAATATATTGGTTATAAGATATCAAAGGTCGGGAAAGACATAGCCGCCCTCAATGAGACAGCAACGAGGCAGTCAGTATTTTTTATGGTGGAAGGCTCCTATTTCCAGGCCCTCCTGGCCATCAGGGCCCTGAAGGTACTTGATGATACCCTCAGGACCGCCAAGGCCCATGAGAGATTGGCACAGGAGAGGTACAAGGCAGGCCTTGTCCTCAAGTCCGACCTGCTCGATGCTATAGTCCACCGTACAGAGACAGAACGTCAGAGACTCCGGGCACAGAGCAACCTTTACATAGCAATTGCTGCCTTGAACAGGGCAATGGGGATGCCCCAGGAGACCTTATGGGACATAAAACCCGTGTCTGACACAGGCATTATGGAGAGACGTGGAGTGAAATACTGGATAGAGACCGCTATGCATCACAGACCTGAGCTACTGATAGGGGAAAAGAAGTTAGAGATGGCAAAATACAGGAAAAAAGGCGCTGAGTTTACCTTTTTGCCATCTGTTAATCTCCAGGGCATCTATCAGAAAAATACCAATAACCTGAGCGAATTTGGCGGGGATTCATGGACATTCATGGCAACGGTCTCTTTCAACATCTTTAATGGCTTAGGGGATAAGGCGGATCTGGCCTCTGCCTTGGCAGAAAAACAGGCCGCGGAACAGGGACTTATTGATACCAGAGGGAAGATAGAACTCGAAGTAAGGCAGGCCTATTATGACCTACATACTGCACTCAAACAGCTTGAGGTGACAAAAAGTGCCGTAGCACAGGCGAAAGAGAGCGTAAAGATACTCAAAAATCGTTATAAAAATGGCATGGCACTTATGGTCGAACTTCTTTCCGCTGATACAGTGCTCGAGAATCAAGAGCTAGAGCAGGCAAGGGCCAGATTTAACGCCCGGATTACCCTGTCCAGGCTCAAACTCAGTTCAGGCGTCCTGGGCCAAGATATCCAGGGGGAGAGTCAATCCGTAGATCTTCAGCCAAGGGTAACTGTTCACATTCCCCCCGGCCAGTGGTAGCATTTTGAAGGGTTTCAGGAGCATCGCTTGATGCACAAGATCAGGGCACTCTGCCTATTAATCCGCACTGAAACCCTTCAAAATGCTACCACTGGCCGGAGATGTTGACGGTTGCAACAGGAGGGGGTGTGAACGGTTACAGCCAAGGGGCTTAAGGACCTGTGCGGCCCCGTAAGAGGTCTAATTAGTGAAAAGATATGATCTTCTATATATCGCTGCCTTCTTGATCCTGGTATCCCTATGTGGATGCGGGGCGAATAAGGACTCAGGCAAGAGGGCAGTACAAAGGACGGTAAGGGCCCGAATTGCTGAGGTAAAGAGATATGCCATACCTTCCCAGTACTCTTTCCCAGGCCGAGTAAAGCCAAAGGTATCTATCGTCCTGGCCGCCAAGATGTCTGGCTATGTCAGGAGAGTACCACATGAGATCGGAGACTTTGTAAAAAAGGGTGCACTGCTTGTGGGTCTCGATGACACAGACATCAAGGCAAAGATCCAGGCAGTGATAGAGTCTGAGAGGGCCTTGAAGAGAGAAAAGGCAGCGGCTGCGGCCAGGTTGCTCTATGCAGAGCAGAGCTTTACACGTTTCAAGGCCCTCTATAGAGAGGCCTCTGCCACAAAAGACGAATTTGACAGGGCCAGGGCCGAAAAGGATGCCCTGACCAGTAGAGTAGCAGCGCTAAAGGCCCAGATCGCCAGGGCCGCTGCAGACCTCAGAGAGGCCCAAAACCAGTTGGCCTACGTCAATATCAGGGCACCTGCCGCTGGATGGATAACCAGCCGCGAGGTAGACTCCGGGGCCTTTGTCACTCCTGGGATGCCCTTGATCCGCTTCAACAGCCCAGATCAGGGGGCGTGGTTTGCGGCAGACATCGATGAATCCCTGATCTCTTTAGTGAGACCTGGCACCTTGGTCACTATAGTCATTCCTGCACAGGGCCTCTCCATCCAGACCTCGCTTGCCCAGGTTACACCACGCTCAGACCGTATCTCCCACACCTTTCCTGTCCTGGCCGACATATCAAAATACCACCCGAAGAGCGGTCTATATGGAAGGATCTATGTCTATACGGGTATAGTCCATCAGGTCCTTATACCTTGGAAGGCAGTTATTGACCGGGGCGGCATAAGGGGCGTCTATACAGTGGATAAAGGGCACAGTACCCACTGGCAGGTAATAAAGACCGGTCATCTATGGATCAATACCGGCCAGGGTTTCAGGATAGTCCCGTCTGATCTTGTTCCCAAAAATGGTCTCAAGGCAGTGTATGCAGAGGTGCTGACTGGCCTCTCCCCAGGGGAAAAGATAGTCATTTCCAATCTCAATAAGGTAAGTGAAGGATGCCGCATTGACTGACGACTCTACCCAGAAGGATATGCAGGGCGTTCATAAGGCACCTTTTTTAAGGGCGGTGACCCGCGCCTTCATTGACTCCAAGATTACCCCGCTCCTTGTCCTGTTCAGCCTACTCCTCGGTGTCTTTGCCATACTCTTTACTCCCAGCGAGGAAGAGCCCCAGATAGTGGTCCCCATGGTGGATGTGTTGGTCCGTATGCCTGGGGCCACCCCTGCCGAGATAGAGACCAGGGTCATAGACCCCATGGAGAAGCTCGTCTGGGAGATACCAGGAGTAAAATATGTGTATTCCACGGCCATGGATGGAAGGGCCATGACCGTTGTGCGTTTCTATGTAGGCCAGGACACAGAAAAGAGCCTGACAAAGGTATATGACAAGCTCTATGCACACCTAGACTGGATCCCACCTGGCTGCAGCAAGCCCCTCCTGAAGCCCCATTCTATTAATGATGTCCCTATTGTGTGCCTGACCCTCTTCAGTGACAGATACAACAGCATGCAATTGAGGCAGATTGCAGCGAGAATCGATGACAAGGTCCGTTCTATACCTGGGATCAGTTCCACCTTTATAAAGGGAGGGCTCAAGAGGCAGGTCCGTGTGCAACTCAGACCTGACGCCCTGGCCGCCGTGGGACTTGATGCCGTAGATGTAGTAAGGGCCATATCCTCACAGAACCAGGCATCATGGATATCTGATGTCTCCTTTGACAATAAGGCCTTTTCCCTGCGGCTCAACAACTTTTTTTCCAATATAGATGACGTCAGGCAGACTGTAGTAGCAGTATCACGGGGTACCCCTGTGAGGCTAGGACAGATTGCCACGCTGACAGACGGCCCGCAGGAACCAGAGTCCTATGTGATGATCGGCGCCGGGCCTGCCATAGGCAAGAGTGAGGACTTAGAGGCCAAGGGTCATGCTGGCCTTGCCCCTGGGGCACTCAGGCCTGCTGTAACCATTGCCATTGCCAAGAGAAAGGGCTGGAATGCCACGAAACTGGCAAACGAGGTAAAGGACAAGGTAGAGGAACTCAAGGGCTTTATTATCCCTGACGGCGTCCATGTCATTGTGACACGTGATTATGGAGAGACGGCCAAGGACAAGTCCAACGAGCTCCTTGAGCACCTTGCCATTGCCACCATATCAGTGGCCCTGCTCATGGCCCTGCTCCTGGGGATACGCTCAAGCCTCATTGTATTGGTGGCCATTCCAGTAACCCTTGCCTACACACTCTTTA
>JALTHV010000288.1 GCA_027004315.1 Deltaproteobacteria bacterium | reverse complement strand
TTTTTGATCTTTTTCTCTAACCAGGATCTGACATAGATAGTCCTAAAGACATCGGCAGGGCCTATGGTATGTGGAGAATAAGAGAGCCAGCGACCAGTTTTACCATCTGGCCGAAGATTGTCAAAACGTACCACATCATAAGAATCGACATAACTCAGAGACAGGTCCAGGATAGGACGCATTACAGACAGACGCCCATGGGCATCCTCACCAAGTCTTACAGGACCCCAGGACCTCTTGGTAAAGCCCTCAAACCACAGACCTCTCCGGTATTGGCCGGTTATTTTGTCAAGCATCCTGGGTATAGACCAGTCTTCGTATGGCAAACTCATAGAGTCTTTCACGATCTTCTCGACCTCACTATCGCCCTGGACTGCCAGATAATCCCAGTCATCATAATCTGGCAGGTCTTCTCTGATCAGAGACCTTCCCTGGTCCTGGAAGGCCCATATTGCATGACAGGCAGCGCAGGCAACAAGACGTATATCTTCCGGCCTGTGCCCTATGCGTCTCTGATCCATTACCGGCCCTGGATGAGGCCCCACCCTGGCCTTCAGGTGACAGTCCAGGCACTCTACATGCCGCTTTTTGCCCTGACATGGCCCTGAAGAGTGACAGTCCGTACAGGCCATACCTGCCATTTTATGTACATCAGGAGTCATTTCATGCCACTCCACGCCATAAGGCCTTGGAATATGTCTGCCTCTGATAAGTGGTGCACGGTACTCATCCGGGTAATCTGTCTCAAAGCGGCCATAATAGTCCCACCCGACGAAGTTCCCATAGTGACACGAGAGGCATCTGGAGTCAGGGACTTTCTTGTGAAATCTGTGGTCCCAAGGCCTGGTCTGGATATCCATATGACATGCGGCACACCCGGTCCCCCTACGGGTCCCCCTATATGTATCGCCACGATAATAGACGTGGCATCGGAGACAACGCCGCCTGAGGGCATCTGAGACGAGGCCCATTTGCGTACGGATTGGTTCTTCCACCGGCAATTTTAGCAGGGTCGGCACCTTTTTACCAGGAAAGAAACTGGACCATACCGTCCCTATCTCACCTGACAGGGTGAAATGTATGGAGGCACGGGCAGCGGCTACCTCGCGGGCATGGCATTTCCCACAGGTGCGGGCCATATAAGTCGGGTGAGAAGGCATAGAGATAAGACCCTGATGGGCCTGGGCACGGGTATAGCCATCGGGCCTTCCGTGGTGACAGGTCTTGCAGCCAATATTGTGGGCCGGGTCTAACTTCACATCGTGACATCGTCTACAGCCCGATTTACCAAGAGAGAATCCGGCAAAAGACGGCTGATATGCAGAGAGTAGACATACTATCAATGTGGCAATACAGATGATATATAGACGGCCCATAAAATTCACCTTTGAACCCCTGCAGAAAGTACGGATTATATATATCATGTAATATGATTCCAGACCATGAATTATTTACATTATATCCAATCTCGAAGAGGACCTGTCTATGCACAGACACAACCTTGAATCTGTCCTAAAATACATAAATAAATTCCAGCTCCACGGCCTTCATCTGGGCCTTAAACGGATGAGTGCCATATTAAAGGCCCTTAGCAATCCTGAAAAGGCCTATCCATCTCTCCATGTGGCCGGGACTAATGGGAAGGGATCTACATGTGCCATAGCAGCAAGCATTATCCATGCCGCTGGATATAGGGTAGGTCTCTATACCTCACCTCACCTCACATCTCTCAGGGAACGATTTAGGATAGGGGATACCATGATCTCTGAAGAAGAATTGATCAAAGAGATCCAGAAGATAAGGCACTTTATAGAGAAAGGCTATGAGCTGAGCTACTTTGAGTACACCACTGCAATCGCAATGGACTGGTTCGCAGAGAAGAGAGTGGATTTGGCAGTCTTTGAGACAGGCCTTGGTGGCAGACTGGACGCCACCAATGTAATTGTCCCCCTGGTCTCTGTCATCACTAACATCTCTCTGGAGCACCAGAGCTATCTGGGCAATACCATCCCTGAGATAGCCGGAGAGAAGGCAGGTATTATCAAGAGGGGGGTACCAGTGGTCACTGGGATCGGGGAGGGACCTGCCCGCCGTGTAATCCTTGACAGGTGCCTCGAGCTGAATGCCCCGGTCTGGGAATTCGGGCCCGATATCCAGATGAAAAGAGACGGAAATGGGAAATATGACTATCAGGGAGACCTCTTCAGGATCAAAGGGCTGGATCTGGCCCTAAGGGGTAGGCACCAAGCTGCCAATGCAGGCCTTGCCATAGCGGCCTGTGAGAGGTTGATGGAATATAACAGGTTCAAGATCACAGAGACTGCGATCAGGAGAGGATGCATGGACGTCTACTGGCCAGGCCGTGGCGAGG
>JALTHV010000287.1 GCA_027004315.1 Deltaproteobacteria bacterium | reverse complement strand
GGGATAGGGGAACATCTCCAGCACATAATACCTGGGTCTTGGGTCTCCATCTTTGACACGAAATAGTCCCCTCTTTTCCCACTCAGCCTGGTGCCTTTCCTCTATTTTTTTGAAATCATATCGTAATGTCATGATCTCTATGCCAATATGTCTCCTGTGTAACCCTTCACCCCCGGCCAGCGGTAGCCTTTTTTCAGGGTTTCAGGAGCATCGCTTGATGCACAAGATCAGGGCACTCTGCCCATTAATCCGCACTGAAACCCTGAAAAAAGGCTACCGCTGGCCGGGAGGAATGTAAACAGTTACTCTCCTGTTGTCTTCCTGTCCTTCAGGACGGCATCCAGGATACCGTTGATAAAAGCGGCCGATTCTTCGCTGCCAAACTCCTTTGCCAGCTCCACGGCCTCATTTATGGCCACTCTGGGGGGAATGTCAGGACAGTAGCACAGTTCAAAGACCCCTATACGCAAGATATTCCTGTCCACACCGGCCATTCTGCACAATTTCCAGCGTCTGGCGTTCTTCTTCAGGATAGAATCGATATCTGTCTTGTGAATGATTACCCCTTCCAGCCTGCTCCGGCCAAAAAGCAGGGCAGGGTCTCCTTCAGAGATAGGCCTTGGGGCCAGATAGTTGGCATATTCCTCTATGGCCCTATCTATATCTTTAATGGCATCCCATTCGTATTGATAAAGGATCTGAAGGGCTATCTTACGCCCCCTATGACGGATGGACAATTTCAGGCACTCAGGGCCTTTAATAGATTTACCATCTCCACGGCCGCAAGGGCTGCGTCCCAGCCCTTATTCCCTGCCTTGGTACCTGCCCGTTCAATGGCCTGCTCGATATTTTCCGTAGTGAGCACACCAAAGGTGACAGGGCAATCTGCCTGCATCCCAACCTGTGCTATACCTTTAGATGCCTCTGCAGCTATATAGTCAAAGTGCGGCGTAAAGCCACGGATGATACAGCCCAGACATATCACTGCATCATAACGACCGCTCTGGGCCATACGCTTAGCAATTAGAGGAATCTCAAAGGCCCCTGGCACCCAGGCGACCTCTATATCTTTTTCGGCAGCGCCATGCCTCATCAAGGCATCCAAGGCCCCTTCAAGGAGCTTACTGGAAATGAATTCATTAAATCGCGCAACCACAATGGCCATCCGAAACCCCTCGGCCTGCAAATGACCTTCATATATCTTAGGCATAAGACCTCCTCTTACTCCAGATCAGGAAGTAAGTTTTCAATAAGTCCTGGCAACTTCGATGTAACCGATCACAGGGTGCTTCTTTTTTCAACATGCTCTCGCCCCTTGTTTTCTAAGGTTTTTGCAGCATAGGACCCTCCCTGTTCTCCTCCGCTGCGCTCCGGAGCCAGGGTTTCCAATGCTGCAAAAACCAAGAAAACTACAGGGCTAACGCAAATCGTTTCCAAAAGAAGCACCCTGTAGTCGGTTACCAAAATGAAGCTCCAACTTATTGAGAAGTTACATCAGGAATCATTAACCTATTGAATCGTAACCGTTCACACCCCCCTGTTGCAGCCGTCCACGTCTCCGGCCAGTGGTAGCATTTTGAAGGGTTTCAGTGCGGATTAATAGGCAGAGTGCCCTGATCTTGTGCATCAAGCGATGCTCCTGAAACCCTTCAAAATGCTACCACTGGCCGGGGGGAATGTGAACAGTTACATTGAATCTATATCTTTATTTAAAGCCAAAACTGTGTCTAAGCAGGTCTTTTACTCAGACACTAGATATGCAGCAGGTGCCCCATCTTTTCCTTCTTGCACCTCAGATATCTCAAGTTTTCTTCCTGAGGCGGGATCTCAATGGGGACCCTTTCTACCACCTCCATCCCATAGCCCTCAAGCCCCACGATCTTTTTGGGATTATTTGTCATGAGCCTCATCTTCCTCACCCCAAGATCCCTCAAGATCTGTGCACCGACACCATAGTCCCTGAGATCTGCATCAAAGCCCAATTCCTCATTGGCCTCTACGGTATCCCTTCCCTTATCCTGCAGGCAGTATGCCCGGATCTTATTCAAGAGACCAATACCCCGGCCCTCTTGCCTCATGTAAACGAGGACACCCCGGCCCTCTTGGGCTATCTGGTGCATGGCCCTCTGTAACTGCAGGCCACAATCGCATCTGAGAGAGCCAAAGACATCGCCTGTCAGGCACTCAGAGTGCACCCGCACCAATATCTTCTCATCCGGACGGATCTCAGAATTCCCAAGTACCAGTGCCAGGTGTTCATTGGGATCAATGATGCTGCTATAGACCATGAATCTCCAGTCTCCACCGAATCTGGAGGGTAACCTGGTCTCCACCTCACGATGGACAAAGCTCTCGGTACGGAGACGGTAGGCTATGAGGTCTGCTATGGTGACTATCTTGAGACCATGTTCTTTGGAGAAGACCTCAAGGTCAGGCATCCTGGCCATGGTCCCATCATCCTTCATGATCTCACATATAACCCCAGCGGGTTTCAGGCCTGCCAGTCTTGCAAGGTCTACAGAGCCCTCGGTCTGGCCTGCCCTTACCAAGACCCCGCCATTCTCTGCCCTTAAGGGAAAGACATGGCCCGGCACGACAATGTCCTCAGGCCCGGCTCCATCCGCTATGGCAGCCCGGATAGTAGTGGCCCTGTCTCGTGCAGAGATACCTGTAGTAACACCGTCTCTTGCCTCTATGGATACAGTAAAGGCCGTACCAAACCTGGAGGTATTCCTGGAAGTCATCATGGGCAACTTCAGTCTGTCTATCTGTTCCTTCGCAAGGGCAAGGCAGATCAGGCCGCGACCATATCTGGCCATAAAATTGATGGCCTCAGGGGTAACCTTCTCTGCAGCTATGGTGAGGTCACCCTCGTTTTCCCGATCTTTATCATCGACAAGGATAAACATCTTCCCAGCCCGAATGTCCTCCAAGACATCTTCTATATTAGATACTGACATTTTTAATTAACCCTCATTAAAATAAAATTTGCCGCCCGAGTGCGGTGACAAAATCGTAACCGTTCACACCCTCTATTGCAACCGTCCATGTCCCCGGCCAGTGGTAGCATTTTGAAGGGTTTCAGTGCGGATTAATAGGCAGAGGCCCTGATCTTGTGCATCAAGCGATGCTCCTGAAACACTTCAAAATGCTACCACTGGCCGGGGGGAATGTGAACAGTTACACAAAATCCCTTAGAGAAATCCATTCCGGGCAAGAAGGTCTAGATCAATATGGGTCTGTCTCTCTAGTCTTGGATGCCCAGTCAGGACCAATTTTTCAATATACTTCCCTATGAGGTCTACCTCAATATTGACTCTGTCTCCCACATCCCTGAGACCCATGGTAGTAACCTTGGCAGTATGGGGAATGATGGCTACGGAAAAGAGGCCTGTTTTGCAGGTATTTACAGTAAGGCTGATACCATCTACTGCTATAGAACCCTTTTCAATGAGATATCGGTCAAGCTCCTGGGAAATAGCGACACTAAATAGGGTAAACTGGCTCAGTGACCTCTTTCCAACTACCTCTCCCACGCCATCCACATGACCACTTACTATATGACCACCAAGGCGATCCGAGGGTCTAACGGCCCGTTCGAGATTGACATGGCCTCCAGGTCTGAGCATGGATAATGTGGTCCTCGACAGGGTCTCTGGGGAGACATCCATCCTGAAGCTGCCATTGGAGACAGCAGTAGCGGTCAGACAGACCCCGCTCACGGCTATACTTTCTCCCTCCTGGAGGTCTCTCAATGGGAGGTCTGGCTGGATATGGAAGACAAGGCCCTGACCTAGGCGCTGCACTGCCTTGATAGTCCCAAGGCCCTGTATTATTCCGGTAAACATCTAATCAGCTCCAGAAGGAATTGATGTCCGTGGCCACGCCATGGATCAGCCAATTATCTCCTAATTTGTGATAGTGTACCCTTGACAACCTTGTGGCCATGCCTACCTCTAAGGCCCCTAGACCACCTATTGCAGGCCTGGCATCCACTCCCCCTATCACCAGTGGAGCAAAATAAAAAAAGGCCTCATCCACGTGTCCCTGGTCCCAGAATGCCCCGTGAATCCTAGCCCCTCCCTCTACCAGGATGGACTGAATGCCATAGCCGCCCAGGTGCCTGAGCAGGCTATTGATATCTACTCTGCCCATGCTGTCTGGCGGTGTAAGCCAGACCCTTGCCCCAACGGCCTCTAGGCCCTGCCTCTGCCCCTCCCCTGCCTTGCCTTCTACCCCAACTATCACAGTAGGAGCAGAAGAGTCCAGATGAAATATACGACTAGATGGGTCCAGGCTCAATCTACTGTCCAGGACTACCCTTACAGGGTCCCTTCCGGGCCTTCCAGGCCTTCTACAGGTGAGCTGCGGATCGTCTGCCAATATAGTACCCTTGCCAACCAGTATGGCATCACTTATCTCCCTCAGGCGGTGACCTGACCTGCGTGCCTGCTGGTTGGTAATCCACTTAGAGTGCCCTGTACGGGTTGCAATCCTGCCATCCAGGCTACAGGCGACCTTGGACCTTATCCAGGGTATTCCAGTCAACATATGCTTGGCAAAGGGGGCAATCAAGAGACTGCACTCATCCGTAAGCAGGCCCACCTCGACCTTAAGGCCATGGTCCCGGAGAAATTCTGCACCTCCTCCAGTCACCTTTGGATTTGGATCAATCGCCCCGATTACCACCCTACTGATACCCGCCTCCAGTATGGCATGTGTACAGGGAGGTGTCCTGCCGGTGTGATTACAGGGCTCTAGGGTCACATAGAGATCGGCCCCTCTGGCCCTGTCTCCAGCAGCCCTTAAGGCATGGATCTCGGCATGGGGTGTACCGGCCTTTTGATGATAACCCTCTCCCACGACCCTGCCCTGCCGAACTACGACCGCACCTACTGCAGGGTTTGGAGTGGTGTATCCAAGGCCCTTCTTCCCCAGCCTCAGGGCCTTGCGCATAAAATTTAGGTCCTGTTTACTCCACATGGTAATATCGCCAGGTAGTTATTTCTCTCTACCTTTCATTCAATAGACTCTGTAATTGCCTCATGAACTCATTGAGGTCCTTAAACTGTTTGTAGACAGAGGCGAAACGTACATAGGCCACATCGTCCCAGGCCTTTAGCTGAGACATGACACGTTCCCCTATAAAGCGACTCTTTATCTCTCTTTCGCCAACATCTTGGATTTCTTTCTCCAGATCACTGACAAAGGCCTCTATCTTTTCTATGCTTACTGGTCTCTTTTCACAGGCCTTAATTATACCATTTACCACCTTTTTGCGGTCAAAGGCCTCACGTCTTCCGTCCTTTTTGACCACTATGGGCTGAAAATCCTCGATTCTCTCATAGGTAGTAAAACGTCTCTGGCAAGAAAGACACTCACGGCGTCGACGTATAGCCCTGCTATCCTTAGTAGACCTGGAGTCAACAACTTTGCTCTCTGGAAAGCCACAAAAGGGACACCTCATTGAAGTGTTATATCGAATTTGATCCGGTCCTGGACTTCTATGACCTCTATGCCAGCTTCAGCCAACATATCACGAGACAGAGAATCTGGATAGCCCTCTGCATAGTAAATGGAACGGATGCCTGCATTTATCAGCATCTTTGTACAGATGATACAGGGCATATTGGTGCAGTAAAGAACGGAGTTAATCACAGGGATTCCATAGCGTGCCGCCTGGACGATGACATTTTGTTCTGCATGGAGGCCCCTGCAGAGCTCGTGCCTCTGTCCAGAGGGGACCTTGAGCTTGTCTCTCAGACAGCCTACCTCGAGACAGTGCCGCAGACCAGTAGGCGCACCGTTATAACCTGTAGCCAGGATGCGATGGTCCTTTACAAGGACTGCCCCCACCTTACGTCGCAGACACGTAGATCTCTGGGCAACCAGAAAAGCGATGGACATAAAGTAGGTGTCCCAGGACGGCCTGAGATCTCTGCATTTTTTTCCCATATTTTCCTACCCATCAATCATCCGGGCTCATATCGGGCCATACGTTCAGTATATAGAGGAAATTTCTTGCACAGGATCTGGATCTTCGTCTTTACATCCCTGGCAAGGTGGTCATCTCCAGGATGGTCCAGGAGTTCTGAGATATAAGTGCCCACCTCTTCCATCTCCTTTTCTCTGAGTCCCCGGGTAGTCGCACCTGGGGTCCCGATCCGGATACCACTGGTCACCCTCGGAGAACGCTTATCAAATGGGATGGTATTTTTATTCACGGTGATACCGGCCCGTTCCAGCACCTCTTCTGCCTCAGCACCCGTGATGCCCTTACCTGAGAGATCCACCAATATGAGATGATTGTCTGTGCCACCTGAGACCAGGCGAAATCCCCCATCTTGCAGGGTCTCTGCAAGGACCTTTGCATTTGCCACAATCTGTCGTTGATATATCTTAAATTCGTCAGTCAGGGCCTCTTTAAAGGCCACGGCCTTGGCAGCAATTACCTGCATCAGGGGACCGCCCTGGATGCCCGGGAAGACCTGGCTGTTCAATTTATCTGAAAAATTCTTCCTGGCCAATATGATGCCTCCCCTTGGACCCCTCAAGGTCTTGTGGGTAGTGGAAGTAATAAAGTCTGCATACGGGACTGGAGAGGGATGGACTCCTGCTGCCACCAACCCGGCTATGTGTGCCATATCTACCATGAGATAGGCCCCGACTTCATCGGCTATGGCCCTGAAGGGCGCAAAATCTATAATACGTGGATATGCACTTGCACCTGCAATGATGAGGCTGGGATGGTGCTTTCTGGCAAGCTCTGCCACCTGATTATAGTCTATAGTCTCGGTCTCACGACTTACACCATAGTTAAATACCTTGAAGAGGCGTCCTGAAAAGCTCACTGGAAAGCCATGTGACAGGTGTCCTCCATGTGCAAGACTCAGGGATAAGATGGTATCCCCAAGATTGAGGGCGGCAAGATATACCGCCATGTTTGCCTGGGTCCCTGAGTGGGGTTGCACGTTGGCATACTCCGATCCAAAGAGTTGATTCAGGCGATCAATGGCGAGTCTCTCCACTGTGTCCATATTTTCGCAGCCGCCGTAGTATCTCTTCCCTGGATAGCCCTCGGCGTATTTGTTCATGAAGATGCTACCTTCGGCCTCCATGACTGCCTCACTTGCAAAATTTTCCGAGGCTATCAGCTCAAGCTGCTCTGTCTGTCTTTTTATCTCGGCCCTAAA
>JALTHV010000286.1 GCA_027004315.1 Deltaproteobacteria bacterium | reverse complement strand
TTTTTTTAGCGGAATCATAACAATAGACTGCCTCTGCAAGCTTTGCGCCTTTGCGTGAGAAAAAGACCTTTTTGCGAGGGCATCAATTCTGAACTCAAAAAAGTCTACTAATCTTTATAAGTTTTCCTAGCAATGCCATCATGGTTTGTCAAGCATGGCCTTCCTAAAGAATGAATACAATCTCTTATGGCCCCTATTCGCGCTCATTCCCCTCCGCCTTCAGGCCGATATCCTTTGTAAACTCTACCAAGTCCTTTGTATTTCCCAGGGCCAGTAATATATCATTTTTCTGGAAACGCATGGTAGCACGGGGGGCAATAATCGTCTTCAGGGGTTCCTGCATTTTCTGAGTCTGCCTCTTGAGACCTATAATATAGAGATTGTATTTCTGACGGATTTTGAGATCAATCAATGTCTTTCCTATAAAGTTCTCGGTACATGGGACCTCTATCAGGGCTATGTCGGGAGAGATAGATATCTGTTCTACTAGGCTGGGTACGGCCAGCTGTTTGACCAGACGGTCAGCAATATCTTTCTCCGGCCAGACTACCCTGTCGACGCCCATGAGCATGAGGGCCTCGGCCTTCTCCTCACTGCTTACTTGGGCAATTATCTCTGGCACCTTGGCCTTGTTTAGGTAGAGGACCAGCAGGACCGTTACATCAAAGTCGTGGGGCAGCCCTATAATGGCCACTTCTGTCAAGGGTACCCCGAGGTGATCCATCACATCCCAATCCATTACATCGGCACATATCGCTTTGGTCACATTGGGAGCTATTTTCTGTGTCAGACGCTCGTTGTGGTCTACTACGACCACATTGAAACCCAATTCATAGAGTGAAGTAGCCATCCTACGGCCGAAATTGCTCAGTCCCAGTACACAATATGTTTTTTTTACGTTAACCATGGAGATTTCTCGACTAGATTGGTCAACCTATCATCACCGCCTCCTCCGGATAGGAAAAGGCAAGCCTCTGCCGTTCTCCAACCAACGAGCTGGCCAGGATGAGTGGACCGATACGGCCCACAAACATACATACAATAATGATCTCCAGCCCTTCAGGAGAAAGACGCTGTGTTGCGCCCATAGAGAGCCCTACCGTACTCAGGGCACTGATAACCTCAAAGAGGTGCTCCATAAAGAGACCACGAGTCAGACTGTGCGGCAAGTCGCCCAATTCTGTCCATTCAAGGGCAGCAACGGCAATAAAGAGAGTCATTAGATAGAGAGAAGTTACCGCAAGGGCCTTTGCGACAATGCCAGGGGGAATGCTCCTGCCCAGGATTTCCGTCCTCGGCCTATTGAGTATATGTGACTTCACCATGGACCATATTATAGCGGCGGTAGTGGTCTTTATGCCGCCTCCGGTTGACCCAGGAGAGGCCCCGACTATCATTAACATAATCAGAAGGATAAGAGTCATATTGGTGAGGTGATCAGTAGGAAGGCTGTTAAACCCCGCTGTCCTGGCCGTTACGGACAGGAAAAGTGGCGCCAGGATTTTTTCCCCTAGTGGTCTCCCTGCAAGGGTATTGCCGGACTCAAGGAGCAAAAAGGCCAACCAGCCGAATAGGATAAGGGCCCCGGTCATGAGCAGCACGACTTTGGTATGCAGGCTCAATCGCGGCCGTTTTTTTGCTAGATAGTAATGGATGGCCTCGCCTATATCCGCCACTGCCACAAAACCTATTCCTCCCGCAACGATGAGACCGATAATGGTAAAATTGACAACAAAATCTCCCCGATAACCGGTAAGGCTATGGGGAAAAAGGCTGAATCCGGCATTGCAGAAGGCAGAGACGGAATGAAATACCGCAAGCCACAGAGATTTCTTCAAGGGATAATCCATACTGAATCTCAATAGCAGTATCAAGGAACCAATCCCCTCGGAGACAGCAGTAAAAATCACAAGTCTCTTCAGCAGAGTAGTAGGGGCTATAGAAGGCAGACCCCCGAGGGACTCTTCGATGGTCATGTTCTCGGTCAAACTGATCCGTCCCCTTAAAGAGAGAAGGACCCAGTTAGACAGGGTCAATAAGCCCAGGCCTCCAAGCTGAATCAGTACCAAAAGGATTAACTGGCCTGTAAAGGTCAGGTCCTGATTTATATTTATTATGGAAAGGCCTGTAACACAGACACCGCTTACTGCTGTAAAAACGGCCGATAAGAACATTCCCTTTGTCTCTATCCTAAATCCAAAAAAGAATAGGGCAAAGGCACCAAGTACAATCAGGCCCAGGAAAGTCAGGACTGTGGCCAGTGCCGGCTGATAACGTGAGTGCATCAGTTATATTAGAATGATCCGATACAAGTTGAGTTATTTACTTTTTAGATCCTGGATATTATCCAGATGGTCCATTCTTTCAGGTACTAAG
>JALTHV010000285.1 GCA_027004315.1 Deltaproteobacteria bacterium | reverse complement strand
GGGCGATATAGAAGGGGATTTCCAGGGTGGATCCGTGGATATCCTTACCTCTGAAGACGTCGAGAACTGGGGGGAGATGATGAAGGAGGTGAAGGAAAAGCTGAAGGCAGCAAGGGCATCGGTCTGACATGGACGATGAAGATATCGCGCCCTAAATCCCTCCTTGTTTTTATTTCCATTATTTACAGCCTGTTGCCGGCGATGGCTGCATACCCTGACACATCAAAGGCGATCATCAAAAATGAGATTCCTTACGGGCAGAGAGCTGGTGGTCTGCTTGGAAGGGGCACGACTATTGACGCACTCCTCTATGTAGAGGGCCTTTCGCAGGGGGATATTTCCGTCGATTATGAGGTGAGAATACCGGCTCCCCTGAGGCCCTTGGTAAAAGGCAAGGATATCAAGGTAGAAAAAGAGGCTGAAGGCTGGATATTGAAGGCCTCTTTTCGCCTCAGGGTAGAAGGAGAGAAGTGGTTCAGGCCGGTAAGGATATCCATTCCCAGGGACACCCCCTGCAGGGAATATATCATCCGTTCAACCGCGCGTATCCACAGCAGCAGCGGTGTGGAGGTAGTCAGGCATATGGCCCGGTTGAAGGTGGTATCAGGCAGGGAGATGAAAGATTACTTCGAGATAGAAAAGGTAATTATCCCCGCGAACGAGAAAGGAGAGCCGGACAGCCGACGGGAACAAAACACCTTTATGATAACGGGAAAAAGGAAATTCTGGCAGAGGCTTGCCGTTAAAGAAGATGAAAATAACAGGGGGGTGAAGCCGGCTACCTACATGGCAGTGACGATAAAAAACAGGGCTGCCTGTAAGACCATCCTGCTTGTAAGGCTGGACATATCAGATCCAAAGACCGGCAAGAAGGTCAAGGGCTTTGAGTATCCATACGCAGCCGAGCACGGCGACCTGCTGGGAGAGGGGGAGACATACCAGATTGTAAGTCTCAGACCCAGAGGTGAGGAAAAGGTGGTGTTGCCCATTTACACCAGGGAGGGTGTAGTCCTGCCAGGCATATATCTGGCCAGTGTCAAGATCTTTCCTTTCGGTTCCAGCACCATGGTAGGGCAAAAGGATATCAGGGTAAGGGCGGTCTCTACCAGGTGGCTTCCTGTCCTGATGACCTCTATGGCACTCATGGCCGCCGTAGCTGGATGCACTTTTTTCTACCGGAAAAGAAGACAGTTTTTCTCCATGAACAGCAGGGACCTGATACTTATTGCCCTCTTCGGCACGGTGATGTTCGCAGTGGTAAATGTCCCCGGAACGATCCTCTTTAACGTGGCCCAGGTATTGCTTGGACCTTTCAGCTTCTTTCTTACCGGTTTCTTTTATGAGGTGATCTTTTATCTCCTGCTTACCGCCCTGCTGGTCCTCATCCCCAGGGTGGGGACCACAGCCCTTGTCATTATGGTCAGATTTCTCATGAGCAGTTTTGTCCTTGGGGAGTTTAATCCTCTGTCAATCATTTATTATTCTACAATGGCCACAGTCCTGGAAGGGGCAGTCTATCTGTCGGGGATCTCAAGAGGAAAAGAATTTGACCGGCGCCGGATTGCACTTGCCGCCTTCATCCTTGCCATTGCCGATACCTGTCTGAGTTTTGTCTTCTTTAATCTCAGTATGCTTTTTTACAGGCTCTATTATGCCAACTGGTACATCGGCACCTACCTTATTATCAATGGGTTCCTGTTTACATTGCTGGCTGTTCCCCTTGGATTCAGATTAGGGAACAGACTCAAGGCAGTATCCGTGGTTTAGCATGATTAAAATTGAGAATTTTACCTATACCTATCCCGGGAGATCTGTCTCTACCATAAAGGACCTGAGCGCGGGGATCCCCAGAGGTGAGTTTGTCCTTCTTACCGGGCCGACAGGCTGTGGAAAAAGCACCCTGTTAAAGGCCATAAACGGCCTTATCCCGCACCTTGTGGGCGGCAGGATGGAGGGAAAGATAGAAATAGACGGCCTGGATACAAGGAAGGCCGACATATCCACCCTGAGCCGGAAGGTAGGCCTGATCTTCCAGAATCCGGATGACCAGATATTCTCCACGGTTGTGCAGGATGAGGTGGCCTTTGGGCCTGAGAACCTGGCGTTGCCAAGAAAGACGATAAGACAGGGCATAGACGAGGCATTGAAACTGGTTGGCCTGGACGAATTCCAGCACAGGGGCACCCACATGCTCTCCGGTGGAGAAAAACAGAGGCTGGCCATCGCATCGGTCCTGTCCATGTCCCCTGAAATCCTCATCCTTGATGAGCCCTTTGCCCAGTTGGACCCACGAGGGACCACTGAGGTTCTAAAGACCATCAGGGCCCTGAATGACAACGGGATGACAGTGATCCTGGTCGAGCACCGGATCCATGAGGT
>JALTHV010000284.1 GCA_027004315.1 Deltaproteobacteria bacterium | reverse complement strand
AACCATATCTTGGCAAGGTCTGAAAGGAAAAGGCCATCACATCTGGATCGCAGTCTCAGCGCCTCGTCTCCTATGGCCAGATAGGCCTGGATCCCTGGATCTGTCTGCATCTCTTCAAAGCTTCCTGTCCTGTATTTTGGCCTCAGCCCCAGGAAGTCCTCCAATATTATATACAGGAGATTGATCGAAGTGGCGGACTGAGGGGTCAGCAACACCGATTTCCCATGGAGCCTTTCGATTGGGACTCTGCTCAAGAGGATCACGCTTTTTACCGGGCCGGTGGCACTTATACTCAGGTCTGGCAATATGTAGTATCTGTCTGCATTGATACCATATGCATAGGAAGAGATAATACCTGCATCCAGTCTTCCCTGGGCCATGTGCCTGTTCAGAAGGCTAGGAGGGCCTTCTTCTATCTGCCATTCATTGAGAGGTCCCATTCCCTGCCATGGGACATAGATTGGCGCGGTATTGATGAAATTCACCATACCTAATCTAAAGTACTGGCTGGTATCCCGTCTGTCTTCTAATCCTGGCATAACTTGTAACTTCTCAATAAGTCCTGGCAACTTCGATGTAACCGATCACAGGGTGCTTCTTTTTCCAACATGCTCTCGCCCCTTGTTTTCTAAGGTTTTTGTAGCATAGGACCCTCCCTGTTCTCCTCCGCTGCGCTCCGGAGCCAGGGTTTCCAATGCTGCAAAAACCAAGAAAACTACAGGGCTAACGCAAATCGTTTCCAAAAGAAGCACCCTGTGATCGGTTACCAAAAAGAAGCCCCCACTTAGTAACTTCTCAATAAGTTGGGGCATCATTTTTGGTACCCGATCATATTCCCCCCGGCCAGAGGTAACTTTTTTCAGGGTTTCAGGAGCATCGCTTGATGCACAAAATCAGGGCACTCTGCCTATTAATCCGCACTGAAACCCTGAAAAAAAACTACCGCTGGCCGGAGATGCGAACGGTTACGCCAGAACTTATTGAGAAGTTACTCCACTTATTGAGAAGTTACCATAACTTTACCCAATTATCCAATTGGCCGATCCCTTGGCCCCTTCATGGACCAAAAACTCCGAGACGTCTCTCTGTCCTATAGGGCCAGATGCAATGGCCAGAAAGATGGCGGCCTTACCAGGTGCCAGGGTCCCCCATTTTTCAGAGATCCCAAGTGCCTCTGCCCCACCAGATGTCCCTGCCCTGAAGATGACCGCGGGAGACAGGCCAGGGGCCAGCCTTGAGAGGCATGCCATCTCGGCGAAAATAGAGAGTCGGTCATTGCTTGCGAGGCTGTCAGTACCAAGAGCAAGGGGTATGCCTGAGGCATGGAGGGCTTCCACAGGGGGTATGCCTACCCCAAGAAATATGTTGCTCCTAGGACACAGGCAGATACTGGAACCGCTTTTTGCCAGGATAGAGATGTCGTCCTGGTCGACATGGACACAATGAACACAGACCGTGTCTTTATCCAAGAGGCCCAGTCTATCAAGATAGTTTACAGGAGATGTCTTGGGGATTTCGTATCCAAGAGGCCAGTGTCCCTTTTCTTCCAATAGTTCCTTTATAGGACCCATGCCGGTCTGGAGGAATTCTATTTCCTCTCCAGACTCTGCGAGGTGTATAGAAAATGGCAGACCGTGGCCTTGGTCCCAGGCCTTGATGGCCTTCAGGACCGAGGGTGCGACAGAATATGGGGCATGTCCGGAAAATGAGTGGCGAAGAGGGCAGTGGAGGTCTCTAATCCAAATGGTATTGGCTCCAGGCATATCCAGATCAGTCTCATTTTCACTTGCCAGCGGGCGTACTAGTTCACGGAAAAAGATGCCTCTAAAAGGCCAGTTGCTGTCCACTTTGGAAGAAAGACGGGGAATGAGATCCGAATTTCCTACGTCTCCAACGGCTATTATCCCCTCTTTTTGCATCTCTGTTACCGCCTTTTTTATGGCCGGCATCCACTCTTCAGGCCCAATATGGCTGCGGGCCTCAACCAAGGATCTCACCCAGTCGACAAAGGAGCCACTTGGAGAGAGACGTCCCTTAAGCGGAGAGAGTTCTAAGTGGGTATGGGCATTTATTAGGGCAGGACAGAGTATGGAATCTTCGTAGTCTCTTATCTCTGCTAGATAGCTCGATTGGAGTTCTCTTGCCCGTCCTATCCTTACTATTTCTCCCCCAAAGGTCGCTACTGCCCCGTTTTCTATAGGAGGTCCTGAGACGGGGACTACCCATCGGGCCGTATGGAGACATAATGGATTTGGGGATCCGGAGATTTTGGGATTTAGTAATTTATTTCCCATAATCGTTGAGGTCGTAATCACCCGGTTTTAGAATTATTGACCAGGGTATAATCCATCAGGCGTTGATGTGGTTTAAAGCCGGCCTCATTTATAATCCGGCGCATCTCTTTCTCTGAGAGTCGATGACTTACCCCGGTTGCTGCAACCACATTTTCCTCGATCATGAGGCTGCCAAAGTCATTTGCCCCAAAAAACAGGGCTATCTGGGCCACTTTTGGACCCTGGGTGACCCATGAGGCCTGGATATTCGGGAAATTGTCAAGGACGATCCTGGATATGGCTAGCAACCTCAAGTAGTCATGCCCTGTAGATGGCCTGACCTTAAGAGCGGTATTTTGGGGTTGAAAGGGCCAGGCAATGAAGGCCGTGAATCCGCCAGTCCGGTCCTGGAGGTCTCTCAGGCGTAGGAGGTGCTCTATCCTCTCATCCAGTCTTTCGATATGGCCGAACATCATGGTGGCAGTGGTCTTGAGCCCAAGTCCATGGGCAGTCTCCATTACATCGAGCCATTCATCCGTAGAGGCCTTCCTGGGGGAGATCTGTCTTCTCACACGGTCTACCAGGATCTCTGCTCCACCGCCTGGGATAGAATCGAGTCCGGCCTTGATAAGCCTCTCCAGGACCCCTTTTACCGAGAGGCCGGAGATATGGGCAATGTGGACGATTTCAGGCGGAGAAAAGGCGTGGCAGTGGATTCCAAAATTATCCTTTATAAAAGAGAGCATCTCTTCATAGAAGCTCAGGGGAAGATCTGGATGGAGCCCACCCTGCAGCAGGATCTGTGTACCCCCAAGGGCCTGGGTCTCCTCTATCTTTTTTGCCAGGTCCTCCCTGGAGAGCACATAGCCTGAGCTATCTCCAGGTGCCCGATAAAATGCGCAGAACTTGCATCCTGAGATACATATATTGGTATAGTTTATGTTCCGGTCTATGACATATGTGACAATGGGTTCCGGATGCAGTCTCTGTCTTATCTCGTCAGCGAGTTGCCCGAGGAGATTCAGGTCTGCCTCCCGATAGAGTAGGAGTGCCTCTTCTCCTGACAGACGTCTGTCCTCCCGGACCTTTGTCTTTATCTGGGATATCATAGTGGAAGGCGGATCAGACCGGATTATAGAGGGTATCTCTTTCTACAGGTATCCTCCCGGCCTGTTGAATGATGTGCTCAATCTCCGTGCGGCTCATGGCCTGGGCAGTGTCTGCCCCTGCCATATGTGTAATCTTTTCTTCAAAGATAGTTCCGTCTATGTCGTCTGCTCCAAAAGAGAGGGCAATCTGTGCCACCTTTGGCCCAAGCATTATCCAATAGGCCTTGATGTGGGAGAAATTGTCGAGGAGGAGACGGGATACGGCTATGTTTTTGAGATCGTCTATCCCCCCAGGAGGCGGCAGGTATGCCATCTTTGTGTTATCTGGATGAAATGACAAGGGGATAAAGCACAGGAAGCCGCCCGTCTCGTCCTGGGCCTTTCTCAAGGCCAGCAGGTGATCTACTCGTTCAGCTATTGTCTCGATGTGCCCATAGAGCATGGTGGCATTAGACCTGATTCCAGCCCTGTGAGCAACCTTGGCAATCTCCAGCCAGTCCTTCCCCGGGAGCTTTTTGGGGCATATCTTTTTGCGAACCCTGGGGCTAAAGATCTCTGCACCACCTCCGGGCATAGATCCCAGACCGGCATCTACGAGATCTTTCAGTACCTGGGTAATTGACTGGCCTGAAATGTCTGCCAGGTGGGCTATCTCCACACAGGTAAAGGCATGGATATGGATCTCAGGCCTCTCGGCCTTTATGGCCCTCAGCATATCCAGATAGTAGTGGTAGGGGAGGTCTGGATTCAGGCCCCCCACAATATGGACCTCTGTGATAGGTTCATCTTTCCTCTCTCTTATCTTGGAGGCTATATCTTCTATAGACATTTCATAGGCCTCTGGGTGGCTCCTTTTCTTTCCAAAGGCACAGAATTTACAGAGATTTATGCATATATTAGAGTAATTTATGTGTTGATTATATACATAATAGGCCCTGTCTGCATTGAGCCTCTCCCTGACCAGATTGGCCAGATAGCCAAGGGCCGGCAGATGGGTAGTGGAATATAGCCGTTCTCCGTCTTCAGCATTTAAGCGGGTGTTAGATAAGATCTTTTCGTAAATTTCAGAAAAACCTGCCTCTTTAAGGGCCTTTTCCATATCCTGAAAGCTCCTTGGAATATTACTCTATTGACCACAGACAGACACAGGCAAAATAGAGCTCCATACATGGGATAAAATACCCTGTCATGAAGGGTTACTGTATCGACTTATGGGCCAGTATAGATTCATTTTTTTCTGTTGCCGTAGTAAGACGTACATCCTTTATAATGACCTCAAAATCCAGAGACTTGCCAGCCAGGGGATGATTAAAATCCACCATCATTGCGCCTTCCCAGATGGACCTGACCAAGGCAAGACGCCTCAACCCGAATTCGTCAGGGGCCTTGACTACCTTACCTACTTCTGCCTTACCTGAAACCCTTTCAATGGCCACCAAAGTCACTTTCGTAGGGTCATAATAACCATAGGTATATTTTGGGGGGACAGATATTATTTTTTTCTCTCCAGGGGCAAGCCCTACAATACCCTCCTCAACGGGTTTAGGAAAATTCCCCTTTCCACAGACAAATACTGCTGCTTTCCCTGATTTCTTGGAGGAATCAACTACCTCTCCAGAAGACAATCTGACTTCGTATTCTATGGTTACCAATTTACCATGTTCTACACAAAGAGAGACCTTTTCCCTGTCAGCCATGGCGATTTAATGATCCTTTATAGACTTTTTGCTTGGTACTGGGATCTTTATAAAGGATATCCCCTCTTTTTTCAGCATCTTTTCTTCCTCAGAGGTGGCTACCCCCCTTATATTACGGGCCTTAGCCACACCATAGTGTATCTTGAGAGCCTCTTGCGCAAAACCCATGCCTACATCTTCTGTGTTTTTTTTTACCACGTTATAAATCTTGTTCAAGACTTCCTTTAAGGCATTCTCTGAGGTATCTCCATCTTTTCCTGGAGATTTTTCTTGAGACCTGGTACATACTGTAACTGCTGAGGGGATCTTATGGACGTTTTTGCTGCCACAGATTGGACAGGTCAGGAGGCCCTGCTCCTTCTGTATATCAAATGACCTCCTATCCTGGAACCAGCCCTCAAAGGTATGATTCTGATCGCAATACAGATCAAAGACTATCATAATACAAATCTGATAACATTTTGTGCATGGATATGCAATGCAGGGCAGGGGTCTGCGGTATAGGCGCTGATAAATTGTCTTGTTATTTTTTGTAAATATGTCTATTTTTATAAAAAAGCATAAAAGAGGGAAACATGAATATTCTCAACCTCTACTTTTCCACTACTGGAAATACAGAGAAGATAGCAAAAGAGATAGAAAAGACGGCAAGAGAGCTAGGGCATCAAGTAGATACCCTTAGGACAACAAGAGAGATAGACGTAGATTTACTCCATTATGACTTTATATTTATGGGCTCAGGAGTCTATCGCTGGCTCCCTGGGAGACCTATGCTGAACTTTATATCCAGAACTCTCAAAAAATATGCAGAAAATGGCAATATAAAACCCTCTGCTCCCAGGTTGGCTGGCAAGAGAGGGGTAATCTATTGTACATATGGTGGAGTACATACCGGTGTAAATGAGGCAATTCCAGCAGTAAAATACATGGGTCAATTGCTTGATCACCTTGGTATTGAAATAGTAGACGAGTGGTATATTGTAGGTGAATATCATCTCGAGAAGCATCAAGGCCTCTCAACTAGAGGCCGTTTGGGTAACATTGTTGGGAGGCCAAACAGTGATGATCTTCAGAGAGTGGCTGAAATGGTGCGGGGGATTTTGCAGGTTTGAATATAGGGGGGCAACTAGTTGTATAGGGGATTTTTCTAAAATTTTGGCAGATAGGACATTTTTAGTCTTTAGAGATTTTAGAGAACGTAACAAGACCTCTTGACAAGCCTTAGCTAAACCAGTATTAAAAGAGGCTCTCTTTCTGAGGTGCTCATTTTTTCTTGGATCTTGATTGAGAAATTGAGAATGTAGATTTGTAGTGTCTTTTTTAGATGTGATTTTTTTGGAGATATGAGGAGGGTATAGATGCCGACTATTAATCAACTCGTCCGGAAGGGGCGTAAGAAAATCAAGAAGAAGAACAAGGCACCTGCCTTGGATTCTTGCCCACAGCGTCGAGGTGTGTGTACTCGTGTCTATACTACTACTCCGAAGAAGCCCAATTCAGCCCTTCGAAAAGTGGCTCGTGTACGTTTGACCAATGGTATGGAGGTTACATCCTATATACCAGGTATTGGCCACAACTTGCAGGAACACTCAGTGGTCTTAATACGTGGGGGGCGTGTAAAGGATCTCCCTGGTGTCCGTTATCATATTGTTAGAGGGACATTGGATACCCTTGGAGTTCAGGACAGGCAAAAGGCAAGGTCTAAGTATGGGACGAAACGGCCCAAGTAGTTTAAAGATAAGATTTTCTCTGTGGAATCAAATATAAAATACGGGTAGGGAGACTATGCCAAGGAGAAGAGAAGTCCCTAAGCGGGTGATACCAGCAGACCCAAAGTATAAAAATACTCTGGTATCTAAGTTTATTAATGGATTGATGCGTGAGGGCAAAAAGAGTCTGTCACAAGGGATCTTCTATCGGGCCATGGATATTGTGGAAAAACGCTCAAAAGAGGATCCTCTTAAGGTCTTCGAACAGGCAATGGAACATGTGAAGCCTGTGTTGGAGGTGCGTTCCCGTAGAGTGGGCGGTGCGACCTACCAGGTGCCAGTAGAGGTCCGTTCAAATCGGAGGCAGGCCTTGGCTATCAGATGGCTAGTAAATTTTTCCAGGAAGAGGGGAGAAAAAACTATGGCCCAGCGTCTGGCTGGAGAGTTGCTGGATGCATACCATCAGAGAGG
>JALTHV010000283.1 GCA_027004315.1 Deltaproteobacteria bacterium | reverse complement strand
AACCAGAAAGAATTTTCCTTGGGGGCCTTGCACTGGTCAGGGTAGAGACAAGAGGCCATATAAAGGGCCTCAATCTCAGATTCCTCGGGAATAAGATCCCATGTCGTCCAGGTCCAAGGGGTAGAGATTATTCAGCGCTCATTGGTGTAGGCCTTGATTGCAGGCCTGGAACCCACATCTTGACCGTCAAGTGGCAGGGGCCCGGTGGTCCTGATCTATATCCCTACAAAGTCCAGGTAGTGGCGAGGAGCTTTCCTGAGGAACGTCTCACTGTACCAGAACGTATGGTGAGGTTTTCACCACGGGTCTTGAAGCGGGTACTGGATGACCAGAGGGCCATCAATAGGACCTGTGATAGGGTATCTACAGAATTCTACTGGCACAGGCCCTTTATATGGCCTGTGCATTCCAAGATCCTCAGTCCCTTCGGGCTCAGGCGGATATTCAACGGCAGGCCCAGGAGCCCTCATGCAGGAGTAGACCTGAGGGCCCATAAAGGTACACCTGTCCTTGCCACAAACTATGGAAGGGTAGCCCTGGTCAGAGATTGCTATCTCAGTGGCAAGACCATTGTCCTTGATCACGGAGGAGGTCTCTATACACTGTATGCACACCTGATGTCTCCTAAGGTCAAAGAGGGACAAAAGGTGAGACCTGGACAGGTCATAGGCCTTTCTGGGGCCACAGGGCGGGCCACGGGACCGCACCTTCACTGGGGGGTAAGCCTCTTTGGCAAGAGACTGGATCCTGTCAAACTTATGGCCTTATTGGGTAAGAAGTGTGATGAATAAGACAGATACTTCAGATACAGAAAAAAAATTTACCAGGCTCAGGGGTATTGTTACACGCCTCAGTGCCCCTGATGGCTGTCCATGGGACAGGGAACAGACTCCCCTCTCTCTGAAGAAATATGTCCTGGAGGAGGCCTATGAACTTGCAGAGGCCATTGATGACAAAGATCCGGCTGCTGTAGCAGAAGAGTTGGGAGACCTCTTTTTTATACTGCTCTTTGTTGCACATCTATATGAAAAGGCCGGGAAATTCTCTCTTGGACAGGCACTGGATAGAATTGCAAAAAAGATGATCAGACGCCATCCCCATGTCTATGGTGATGTGCATGTTGCCAGCCCGGAAGAGGTCAGTGCCAACTGGCAGGTCATAAAGGCCGAAGAGGCCAGGGAAGAAAAAAAGAGATATAGTTGTCTGGGGCACCTACCCAGGTCTCTGCCTGCGCTTCAAAGGGCCTTCCGACTGGGAGAAAGGGCCTCCAGGGTAGGTTTTGATTGGTCCGGGGCAGAGGATGTCTGGGAAAAGGTGGCAGAAGAGGAAGAGGAACTCAGAGAGGCCATGGCTGGAGGTAATCAGCAGGCAGTGGCCCATGAGATTGGGGACCTCCTCTTTAGCATATCCAGTCTATCCAGGCTCCTTGGGATAAATCCCGAAGAGGCACTACAGGACACGGCAAACAGGTTTGTGGAACGCTTTTGTTCCATGGAGAGGCTGATAGGCCAGACAGGCAAGAAACTGGCCGACAGCTCTCTCGAAGAGATGGACAGGGCATGGTCAGCAGTCAAGGGCCGTGAAAGGAAATGATGTAATTTCTCTATATGTCTGTATTTCCAAAACATTACGGAGTGATAGTAGTAGGTGCCGGACATGCCGGATGTGAGGCTGCCCTGGCGGCTGCAAGGCTTGGGGTCTCCTGTTGTCTTCTCACTATAAACCTGGACTGCATAGCTGCCATGAGCTGCAATCCAGCTATCGGCGGTCTGGCCAAGGGTCATCTTGTCAGAGAGATAGATGCCCTTGGGGGCGAGATGGCGAAGAATGCGGATGCCACTGGGATACAGTTCAGGCAGCTAAATACTTCAAAGGGGCCTGCCGTGAGGTCTTCGAGGGCCCAGTCCGACATGCTCCGTTATCGCCTCTCTATGAAGCAGGTCTTAGAGAATCAGGAGGGCCTGGATCTATATCAGGCCATGGTAGGGAGGGTCCTGGCCAGGGATGGACGTGTATATGGGATTGAGACGAGTATTGGAGAGGAGATACACGGAGATACAGTAGTGGTTACCACAGGGACGTTCCTGAGGGGGCTTATCCATATAGGACTCAATCACTTTCCTTCAGGACGTCTGGGTGATCCCCCTTCTAACAGGCTCTCAAGGTCCCTGATGGACCTGGGATTCCGTCTGGGCAGGCTCAAGACAGGGACTACTCCACGCCTGCACATACGCTCTATCAATTTTGAGGGGCTTGAGATCCAGGAAGGTGACAGGGAACCAAGGCCCTTTTCTCGTACTACAAAAGAGATAAGTCTGCCCCAGATTCCATGTCACATAACCTATACCAACAAAAAGACCCATGAGATTATCCGGGGAGGTCTGGACAGGTCTCCACTCTTTAGCGGGGTCATTGAGGGTATTGGGGCCAGGTACTGTCCGTCAATTGAGGACAAGATCTTCCGCTTTCCTGACCGGCAGAGGCACCAGATCTTCCTGGAGCCTGAGGGCCTGGATACAGTTGAGATCTATCCCAATGGCATCCCCACGAGCCTGCCTATAGATGTGCAATTGGCCATGGTAAGGAGCATAAGGGGGCTTGAAAAGGCAGAGATACTTCGTCCTGGATATGCCATAGAGTATGACTACGCAGACCCCATACAGCTCAAGCCGTCTCTGGAGACACACCTCATCAAGGGCCTTTTTTTCGCCGGGCAGATAAATGGGACATCCGGGTATGAAGAGGCCGCGGCCCAGGGCCTTATGGCAGGGATAAACGCTGCACGAATGGTAAGAGAGGAAGAGCCGGTTGTCATCGATCGGTCTCAGGCCTACATAGGGGTATTGATAGATGATCTGGTGACCAAGGGCACAAAAGAGCCATACAGGATGTTTACCTCAAGGGCAGAGTACCGGCTGCTCTTGAGGGAAGATAATGCAGATCTCAGGCTCAGACCCCTTGGGAGGCGCATTGGCCTTGTGCAGGATGATGCCTGGTCCCTGTTTGAAAAAAAGCGACAGGAGATCTCTGATGCCCTTGAGATGATCAGGGACATAAAGCTCCGCCCTGGGCCAGAGACAGATAACTGGCTTAAATCTCTCGGTTCAAGGCCCCTCAGGCAGCAGGTCAGCCTTGAAGATATCCTGCGCCGTCCGGAGATCGATTTCAAGGCCATAGCCGAGAGGTTTACTCAACTGAGATCCCTGTCTCCCGAAGTGAGATGCCAATTGGAGATCAGTACCAAATACTCAGGCTATGTAGCACGTCAGGAGGCCGAGGTAGCCAAATTCAGAAAATGGGAGTCTGTCCGCCTTCCTTATGACCTGGATTATAAGGCTATCCCCGGGCTGTCAAATGAAGTCAAAGAAAAATTGAGTGCCCAGAGACCTGAGTCCCTGGGAAGGGCCTCAAGGATCTCAGGAATAACGCCTGCTGCGATCACAGCGGTCCAAATCTATCTCAAGAAGAAAGGTATGGTCTAATTCGTCGTAACTGTTCACATCTCCGTAGGCGGTTGCAACAGGAGGGGTGTGAACGGTTACAATTCGTCTATAAGATCCAAAGGCCCATACCCCCATATATAAGCCGAAACAGTGAAGACAATAAGTAATTATACATCAAGATTGAAGGGCCTACATGCTGGCAGGAATGCCTTGCAGGCCCTTTGGGAGCAAGGACTTAAGGGACGGGAACTCCTTATAGAACATACCAAGATTGTAGATAGCTTTATATCAGATGCCTTTTCTGCCTGCCCTGAAGCCAACAAAAAGATGGCCCTGGTGGCTCTGGGCGGATACGGAAGGGCTGAACTCTTCCCATTTTCTGATATCGACATGATGTTGCTGTATGCGCCAGAAGTAGAAGCCCAAGTACCAGTCATTGTGAAGTCGGTATTTTATCCCCTGTGGGATGCCGGATTGGAGGTAGGCCACAGTGTGAGGACAGTAGAGGCCTGCCTGGCCGATGCCGAAGATGACTTTTTGTTCCAGGTGGCCCTGGTGGACGCAAGGTTTATCTGCGGAGACAGATCCCTCTTTTCCCTGTTAAGAGACGAGTTCAACAAGAGTTTTTCAGAGGCCAGGAAAAAGTCTTTTGTAGAGAATATGATCTCTCGCAGAGAAGAAAGACAGAGGCGCTTTGGATCGCATTCCTATCTCCTTGAGCCCAACATAAAAGAAAGCCGTGGAGGACTGAGGGACATCCATGCGGTCTTGTGGACTTCTAAGGTCCTCTTTGGGCTTGGAGATGCCAGATCTTTAGAGGGAGCAGGAATCATTACAGCCAAGGAAAGGGCTGACATGGAGGAATCCTGGGACTTCTTGCTCCAGATAAGAAACAGGCTCCACTATGTCAAGTCCGGCAAAAATGACAGGCTCTTTTTCGAGTATCAGGAAGAAATCGCCAGATTCTTTGACTGCAAAGACAGTAACAATATGCTTGCAGTGGAAGACTTTATGCGGAAACTCCACAGATGTCTCCAGACCCTGGCGGTTATCTCAGACCTCTTTTTTGAATATATTGAAGAGCTATTACATCTCTCTACCTGTAACACAGGGAATAGGGTCCTTGAGCCAGGTGTAGGTATTATTGATTGCCATATAGGTCTCACAGATCCATCGCTGTTTGAAAAAGACCCCTATCTCTCTATGCAAATCTTTGTCCAGGCAGCCAGAACGGGCCTGCCCATACACTATCAGACCAGACGTATAATAAATTCCAATCTGGACCTTATAGATGAAAAACTGAGGTCATCAAGACAGATGGCAGGGGCATTTATGGAAACGCTTCAGGGAGGCAATAGGCCTGTAGATATCCTGGAAACCATGCTGGATACGGGCCTTCTTACCGCCTATATCCCAGAATTTTCTGGAGTCAGATTCCTGCCCCAGCATGATGTCTATCATATATACACAGTAGACAGACACCTAGTTCAGACTGTTGCCGAGCTCCACGAACTGGAGGAAAAAGAACATCGGATTTTTAACGCCCTGAAATCACCCCACATACTCTATCTTGCCGCCCTGTTACACGACATAGGAAAGGGCCATAACGGACATCACGCAGAAAGAGGGGCCGAGATGGTCCGGGGTATTGGAGAAAGGATGGGACTTTCTCCACAGGAAAACGCCTGCCTTTCCTTCCTGGTGCGTAATCACCTCTATCTGTTACATATCTCCATGAGACGGGACTTGGAAGACGAGACCCTCATATTAAAATGTGCCAGGAGGATACGGGACCTTGAGCGATTAGGCATGCTTTACCTCCTCTCCATAGCAGATTCAAAGGCAACTGGTCCAGGGGCCTGGAATGACTGGAAGGCAGCCCTACTTCAGGAGCTGTACCTGAAGATCAGTCTCTTCCTGGAGGGATCAGAACTCATTGATCCTGACAGGGTCCAGGCCATAGAGTGGATGAGGCAGCAGATAGCCTCCAGACTCGGAGAAAGGGGACACGAAAATCTTGCCATAATGCCTGATGACTACATCCTGAGCTTTACCCCGGAGGCCATCGAAAGGCATATTCGGCTAAAACCCAGGCTCTCAGAGCAGCCCTCCCTGCTATTGGCCGAGAATAGAGAATCTTACTGGTCCCTGCTTGTAATGGTCAGAGACCGAACAGGTCTCCTTGCCAAGATATTTGGGGTCCTGGCCCTGCATAACCTCGACGTGCTCGCTGCCCAGATCTTTACTCTGAAAGATGGTACGGCCGTAGATGTGCTAGATGTAAAGTCCTCAGTTGATGAGGACTATGATGTACAGGACTGGGGATCTCTAAAGAAAAACCTCAATTTGGCCCTGGATAATCGGCTGGGACTGGTGCACCGTTTAGCAAAAAAATACAGACCGGTGAAACTGGGGAATTGGCAGAGGCACCCCAGGCACCAGAGCGAAGTTGTCTTGGATAATGAGACATCAGATCTCTATACGATTTTGGAGGTCTATGCCGAGGACAGAACAGGACTCCTATATGCCATAACCCATACACTGGCGGATTTTGGTATAGGTATCTCAAGGGCCAAGATAGGTTCTAAGAGTGACCAGGTAGTCGATGTCTTCTACATACAGGACGGAATGGGGCAAAAGATCAGCGCCCCTGACCTCCAGAAAGAGATCCAAGATGCCCTGTTGTATGCAGTAGACCACGAGGCATTCTAATCCACAGATTTCGCAGATTACACGAATTGCCTTGATGTAATAACCATTCACGTCTTATCTGATCCCAGGCCATTAAATAATTCTCTATAAAAGTCCGATGAATAAGACTAGATGATTCTAAGGACAATAAACCTCCGGGGAGAAAAGTCATGCTTAGCAGATGGTCTGTCTGGTTTTTGCTGGCAGTTTGCGCCTGTCTCGTGGGTTGTGGTCAGGAAGTCAAGGATTCCATAGCACCCCTTAACACCTCTGCCCAACTCCAAAGGGCCAGGACACAACAAATCGTCATATTACCCTTGGCAGATTATACCATGGGGATTCGGCCGGATGATGCCCTTCGCCGACAGGTCAAGATCCACGATGCCTTGATGTATTGCCTGGCAAAAAAAGGATTCTATGTACCTATTGAAGAGGACGTTGTGCAATATCTGGCAGATCTCGGTGTCATCCGTATTATTAAACCAGCCATTAGAGACAGTTCCTATAGAGAGATCATGGATGAAATGGGTGGAGGGTGGTCGGATGATATGCAGAAAGAAATTGCGAAATTGCTGGTAAAAAACAGAGATCTGAAAGAGGCTAAAGGAGGCTTTGAGGTCACAAAGGTCGGCCTTAATCCTGAAACCATAGAACAAATTGGTCGTCATTTTGGTGCAGATTACGTACTGAGAGGGCGTATTGTTGAATACGAAGTAAGGCAAGGCCAGACACTCAATCCCGTTCAGCGAGGGATCCTGCCCTTTTTCTTTGACACGAGCTCTGCAGCACTATTTGGCGTCGCAGAATCCGGGAAATACGATCTCTGGCAGGACCTGAGCATTGGCAGCGGTATAGGAGCCCTGTTTGGGAGTCATGGGGATACCCCATTTAACGCCCCTCATAAAGAGACCAAAATATCAAATGCCTCTCACCCACGTTTTGCTACCAGGACATCCAAATATGTCGGTGGATATGAGAAGCGTGCCCTATTAAATGCCACTGTATGGGGCGCAGCCGGAGCGACTGCTGCATACCTGGCATCTAAAGGAGGCAGAGTTCCTCAGGCAGTAGTCCAACTGAGCCTTGCCCTGCAGGATGCGCACAACGGCCGGATCGTATGGATAAACCGCGT
>JALTHV010000282.1 GCA_027004315.1 Deltaproteobacteria bacterium | reverse complement strand
ACGTAGTCTCCACGCTTCCCTATTTGTAGTAACAAAAATTGATTGACGGTTGAGATATTTGTTACTACAATAAATCAAATGAAAATTGAATATGACCCAGATAAAAATCAGAGCAATATCAAAAGACGCAATCTTTCTTTTGATCTGGTGGAGCAGTTTGAATGGGAAAGCGCTCTGATATGGGTTGACGATAGGTTCGAGTATCATGAAATCCGTTACTGCGCCTTGGGCTATATTGGCGTTCGCCTATATCATCTAGTATTTACCTACAGAGCGGAGATAGTGCGGGTTATCAGCTTGAGAAAAGCCAACAAAAGGGAGATGAACAGATATGCCGAAACTTAAGCCTGGAACCATCCTACCTACTGATGAAGAAGACAAAATAATCACTCTGCAGGCCAGGGAAGACAATACCCTGTTCACCGACAAACAGTTAGCAGCGATGAAACCAATTGCCGAGTTTACAGAGCTGGCCACTCTGGTCAAACGTGGGAGACCGCCCAAGAGTATCCCTAAAAAGTCAACCACTATTCGGCTTGATGCTGAGGTGTTAGAGTATTTCAAAGCACAGGGCAAGGGCTGGCAAACCAAAATCAATGACATTCTCCATGGTTACGTAGATTCGCACAGGACGGCAGAAAAAAAACATTTTGCCCAACAAGGTAATTAAAGGGACGCAAAAACCTGGCGGTTTTTTGGAGTTCGTTGCCCCGCTCTAAGGCTGTCGGTAATTGAAGAGAACGAGGATCAAAGATTATCTTTAGAATCTACACCAAACTATTTTGCATGGGTTGTTATTTCTTCAGAACATATTTTTTGGCAAATAAGGGATTTTTGCTATCGTCAGAATGAATTAAAAACACCCTGCAATTTTACATCAGACTATAATGCCTTATTGAGAGTATTTAAGGATAAATGTAAAAACATATCAAGCTATTCCGAAAAAGACATTAAAGAGATATTTGAAGATATTACTAAGGTATTGATAATTAGACATGCTTTTGTGCATGGTGGTTTTCCAAATATCTTGCCTGCTACACTAGATAAAATTCCTAAGAGGAATCGTCCGACATGTTGCAAGACTGACCCTAAACAATTTTTTGTAGAAGAAGTTAAGAAAGTAGTCGATACTTATTCTAATTCACGGAATTTCAATCAAATAAAGGAAAGGTATAATCGTATTCACTTATTTATGAAGAAAGCTGGAAGCGTGGGCATCGCATTTAAAAGTCGGTACCCAGCAGAAGGTTCGGTAGTAGTTCGGGTACATTCCCAAAAAGTGGTCATTTAGAGCTTGAAAAAGGAGGCCATTGGGGCTTAAAGTAAGTTCTCAATAAGTCCTGGCAACTTCGATGTAACCGATCACAGGGTGCTTCTTTTGGAAACGATTTGCATTAGCCCTGTAGTTTTCTTGGTTTTTGCAGCATTGGAAACCCTGGCTCCGGAGCACAGCGGAGGAGAACAGGGAGGGTCCTATGCTGCAAAAACCTTAGAAAACAAGGGGCGAGAGCATGTTGGAAAAAGAAGCACCCTGTGATCGGTTACCCCCCTCACCCTGCCCTCTCCCCCAGGGGAGAGGGTTTGGGTGGGAAGTTATCTTATTTATTCAAGACGCTTTTTCATGCGTCTCTTTACGACCATAAAGAAAAAAAGACACATTATTGCAAGTGCCAGAGAATTATAGATGATTATTGGCCATACATCTCCTGCGAGGAAGACAGTCTGTAATATGCTGACGAAATAGCGGGCGGCTATCAGGTGGGTCAGTATCTGGATTGCTTTTGGCATGGATTGTATTTCAAATATGAATCCTGAAAGGATAAATGCCGGCAAGAATGTTACAATTATGGCCACTTGTCCTGCCACAAACTGGGTCCTTGCCATTACCGAGATGAGAAGTCCCATGGCAAGAGCGGTCAGCAGGAAGAGGGAAGATCCTGCGAGAAGGACCCAGAAAGAGCCTCGCAGAGGCACATGGAATAGCCATATAGCCATGATTACGGACAGGGCCATTCCCCCCATCCCCAAGACGAAGTAGGGGATAATCTTACCCAGTATTATTTCCCGCACATTGACTGGCGTGACCATGAGGGCCTCCATGGTGCCTCGTTCCCACTCCCTGGCTACTACCATGGCAGTGAGTAGCGCCCCAATAAGGGTCATTATCACGGCTATCAGGCCAGGCACCAGAAAATTCCTGCTGCGCATCTGGGCGTTGAACCATATCCGATGTTCTACATTTACTGGGATATGGAGTGACCCGCCCCTCTCAATTGATGCCCGCTCAAGCCAATTGATCCAGACTCCCTCTATATATCCTCTTATTATCCTGGCCTGGTTGGCATCCACCCCGTTTACTATGACCCCTATAGGTGCATTCCCTGTACTGAGCATCTGCCTTCCGAAATTTTCTCTGATCCAGACTATCCCGTCTACATCCCTCTCCATCAAGGACTGCTCCGCCTGCTGTATATTGGTCATAATTACTGGCGAAAAATACCTTGACTGCCTGAGCCCGGCCACAAAGTCTGAGGTCTCTCTCGTCTGATGTTCCACTACTACGGCTATGGGGACATACTCGGCATCAAGGGATACCCCATATCCAAAGATGAGGAGCAGTACTATGGGAAGCACAAAGGCAATGGCTATGCTGGATGGATCTCTTATTATCTGGTAGCTCTCTTTGCGGATAAGTCCCTTGAGCCGCATAAATCCCTTGCCCCTATGGATATCGTGGCCGTTCATACAGGCGCCTTATCCCTGTCTTCATAACGTTCGATCATGGCTATAAAGGCATCCTCCATGCTGGGCTCGGGATTTTGAGATGTGCGGGACGTGGCCTTTATTTCTTCAGGGGTCCCCTGCCCCAGTATCTCTCCCTGGGCCATGATGACCAGCCTGTCACAGTATTCTGCCTCTTCCATGAAATGAGTGGTCACCAGTACGGTCACATTGGCATCTGCCAGGATGTTTATCCGGTGCCAAAATTCTCTCCTGGCAATGGGATCTACCCCAGAGGTAGGTTCATCCAGAAACAGGATCTCCGGTTCGTGCATAAGGGCCACTGCAAGGGCGAGCCGTTGTTTGTAGCCAAGCGGCAGGTCCCCGCTTGTCATATTTACTAGATGAGTCATTTCAAAGGACTCAATGGCCCATTCTATGCGTCTTCTTTGGCGTCTGCCCTTAAGGCCATAGATGCTGCTGAAAAAACGCAGGTTCTGAAGCAAGGTCAGGCCTCTATAGAGGGAAAATTTCTGGGCCATGTATCCTATATTGGCCCGGGCCCGGGCCGCTGCAATCCGCAGGTTTTGGCCTGCCACCTCAAGTCTGCCCTCTGAGGCAGGAAGCAGACCACAAAGCATGCGAAAGGTAGTAGACTTACCCGCCCCGTTTGCACCGAGGAGCCCAAATATCTCGCCGCGTTTGACGCGAAAGTTTATCCCCTTTACCGCATAAAAATCCCCAAAACGGCGCTTTAGACCTTCAACTACAATGACGTCTTCACCCCTGCTGCCCTTTGGAGAGTGGGAGAATTTTTCTGCTACTGGGAGCACTGACCTCCTATCTACAGAGTGCCCTTTGAGTATGGAGATAAAGGCATCTTCAAACCTGGGAGGGACTGGCTGGACAGACAGGCCTGAGCCGGATCCAAAGAGACTCTCCACTTCCCCAGGCGATTGAGGCCTTTTTGTAACCAGCCTTACCTTGTCTCCCAGGATAATACTGTCGATCACCCCTGGCATTGAACTTATGCGTATCTGGAGTCTGCGCCCGCTCTCAGTTCCTGAACTCAGCATAAAGGTCTGGCCCTTGAGGCCCTTACAGAATTGAGATGGGTCATCCTGTCCAAGGATATGTCCTTCATGCATCAGGATAACCTCTTGACACCTCTCGGCCTCATCCAGATAGGCAGTACTCAGGAGGACGCTCATGCCCTCTTTCTGGACCAGCCTGTAGACAATTGCCCAGAGTTCACGTCTCGATATTGGATCTACTCCTACCGTAGGTTCATCCAGGAGGAGGAATTCAGGGGACCTCACAAGGGTACAGGCAAGGCCGAGCTTCTGCTTCATCCCCCCTGAGAGCCTCCTTGCAAGCCTTCTGGTAAAGGGGGCGAGCCCGGTCATCTCCATGAGTTCTGCATATCGTCTGGGACGTCTGGCCCTTGGTACTCCCTGCAGGTCGGCATATAGGTCCAGATTTTCCTGGACCGTGAGGTCTTCATAGAGACCAAAGCGCTGGGGCATGTATCCTATAGAGGCCTGGACAAGGAGAGGATCCTGATTTACATCTATACCAAGGACATGGATATCCCCCTTGTCAGGTACGAGAAGCCCTGCAGTTATCCGCATAAGGGTGGTCTTTCCTGCGCCGTCAGGACCGATAAGGCCTGTAATAACTCCCTGCCTGACCTTGAGGCCGATCTCTTCCAGCGCAGTCCTTTTCTGCCTTCCGGACCGGAAAGACTTTGTAACTCCCTCCATAACGAGCACATAGCCTGATTTCTGGGCCATATCAATTATTCTGGCATACAGAGGAGCCCGGTCCCCTACCTTGGGGTAATGGTTGATCAAGCCGGATGGTCACAGTGGCCGGCATTCCCAGGCGCAATTCGTTATTGGCATTGCAGACATAGACCCGGATCTGGTAGACCAGACGGGTGCGAAGATCAGGGGTCTCTACATTCTTTGGAGTGAACTCGGCAGTGGGTGAGATAAAGCCTATCCAGCCCCTATAGACCTTTCCAGGATAGCTATCCGTAGTCACATCTGCCTCCATCCCGGGGACGATCTTCCCTGTATCCGGCTCGGGCACATAGGCCCTGACCCAGATAGGTCTGTCAAGGGCTACTGTAAAGACAGGCTTTTCAGGAAAGGCCATATCGCCAGGCTCCATAATACGGTCCTGTATTACCCCATGAGAAGGGGCATAGAGCTTTGTATCGGCAAGTTTCTGCCGGGCAAGTGCCAGAGCAGCCTGATAGGCCTTCAGCCGGGACTTTGCTGCCTCTATGTCCTCCTTGCGTGGCCCGATTACAGCAAGGTCAAGTGCCTCCCTGGCAGCCCTGAGTTCGGCGTCTGCTGTCTCAAGTCTTGCAGTTATGTCATCCAGCTTCTGCTTGGGGGCATATTCTGTCCTGGCAAGCTCCCTGATCCGTCTGTATGTGACCTTGGCATTGTGGAGGGCTGCCTCGTCGGCCTTGACCCTGGCCCTGGCCTGCCTGATTTCCTGGGGCCTTGACCCTGCCAACAGGCGGCTCAGTATCTGTCTCTGGGCCTCTTCTTTCCCCTCCAGTTCCCTTACAGACATCTCATAACGGATGGGGTCCATCTCAGCCACCAGTTGTCCTGCCTTGACGGTATCTCCCTCCTGGACAAATATGTGTGAAATTCGGCCTGTATCATGAAAAGCCAGTTCTATCTGGCGGATATCTACATTCCCATAGAGTGTTAATGTATTGGAACGGGTCTTCCCGTGCTCTTTTAGGATATAGATACCGCAGGCTGCCAGGCCTATGGTCAGGAGGAGTGCTATTGGCTTGAGGATCTTCTTCTTATCCATTAGTTCAGTCCTTTTTGGCCCTTCTGCCTGTTTCAAGTAAGGAGTTTATGGCCATTATATCCTGGACACTCAGGATCCCGGCTGCTCCCTTCAGCTCAACTCTGGCAACAAGATGATCGTAGAGCGCTGAGAGATATCTGAGTCTTGCATCGCGGTAGTTTTGGGTCGTATCAAGAGTATCGATGACTGTGCGGGTACCCAGAAGGTAGCCCTTATTTGTGGATTTCATAGATATCTTTGCGGAATTTACTGCCTGTATTGCCGCGTTTAGCTGGGCCACACTCTCTCTCAGGTTCAAGAAGGCACTTTCCGTGTCAAGTTTCACCTGGTCTCTCAATCTCTCCAACTGATGTTGAGTGACAAGACTCTCTGCCTCTGCCTGCCTCGTCTTTGCACCTATGGAACCGCCCAGATAGAGGGGGAAACTCAGGACCAGCCCTGCCTCCATGTCCCTCCTTTTGACCTCAGGCACAAAGCTGCCCTTCAGATAACCGGCCTCTGCCTGCATATCCAGCCTGGGCCACCTCTCTCTGCGGGCTACTTTGACCCTGTCTTTGGCCATTTCAAGCTTTTTTCTGGCCTGCTCCAGTAGGGGTTGATTCAGGAGAGCTGACTGCACCCAGAGATCCATTTTGTCAGGATTGGGACCTTTAGGCAAAAATGGACCTACGTCGCTCACGCTCCCTACTGGCTCATGGGTAATGAGTTCAAGCCGCCTGCGGGAGACCCTCACTGCATTATCCGCCTTTATAAGCTCTGCCTCTGCCATGTCCACACGTGCCTGCGCCTCTTGTACTGCAGTTATATCCCCTGTTCCCACCTTAAGGAATGCCTGTGTCTGGTCCAGGATCCTCTTGAGGAAATCCTGCTCGCTCTTTGTCACTCTTGCCTTGGCCTCGGCCTTCAGTACCCCGAAGTAAGCCCTTGTCACCCTCAGTATCAGGTCTTGCCTGGCGCTTATCAGAGCGGCCTTGCCTGCCATGATCCCCGCCTGCGCCACCTTGAGTTTTGCATAGGCCTGACCGTCAAATATCGGCTGCTTGAGGGTAACGCTGTACTGGTTTCCCCAGTAGCATTCCTTTGATGCGGCCTTCTCGAATCCCATAATATGCGTTCGCCTCCTGGCGACTCCTGCCCCAACGGTCAGGTTGGGGAGAAGGGCAGACCTGGCCAGGGGACGGGCGGCCTTGTATGCCTCAAGCCTGGCTTCTGCCGCGGCCAGAAGGGGATCCGTCTTGACTGCCTGTTCGTAGACTGAAAGGAGATCTTCTGCATACAGGGGCCATATATCCCATAAAAGGAGAAATGCCATTAAAAAGGTCAACAAGACGCACTTGACTGAAGGTCTCATAGGCATGGACTATTATATCTAGCGGTTTTGATTTACAGGAGACACTCTAAGGATACCTGTTGCAATGTCACTGTCTTTATAAATGATAAGAGGGCCGTTTGCAAAGCCCGATGTCGAAACTGGAAATTTGAAATTTGAGTAACTTCTCAATAAGTCCTGGCAACTTCGATGTAACCGACCACAGGGTGCTTCTTTTTCCAACATGCTCTCGCCCTTTATTTTCTGAGGTTTTTGGTAACCGATCATATTCCCCCCGGCCAGCGGTAACTTTTTTCAGGGTTTCAGGAGCATCGCTTGATGCACAAGATCAGGGCACTGCCCATTAATCCGCACTGAAACCCTGAAAAAAGCTACCGCTGGCCGGAGA
>JALTHV010000281.1 GCA_027004315.1 Deltaproteobacteria bacterium | reverse complement strand
GGGCAGAACTTTCTTGTCCACCAGGGGACCATAGAGACCATAGTAAGACTATCTGGCCTGAAGCCAGGAGATCGGGTGGTGGAACTGGGGACAGGTCCCGGTGTCATGACCCGGGAACTCGCAAAAGTGGCATCTCTGGTTGTAGGCCTTGAAATAGACGAAAGACTGATAAAATGGATATCTGAAAAAAGGCCCTTGCCAGAGAACGTAGACCTGCGTCATTCAGATATACTCAAGACCTCCTTTCAGGGTCTGGCAGAGGAGATTGGAGGCCCTCTCAAGATCATAGGCAACCTGCCCTACAACATCTCAAGCCAGATAATCTTTAAGTTGGCAGAAGAACGTATATACATAAGCTGTGCCATCCTGATGCTCCAGAAGGAGGTGGCTGAACGTCTTGTCTCCCCTCCAGGAAGCAAGGCCTATGGCATATTATCAGTGGTTATGGGATACTGTGCCGAGGTCACCAGATTGATGGATATCCCGCCGTCCCTCTTCCGTCCCCGTCCCAAGGTCACGTCAACTTTAATAAAAATGGAATTCAGGACCCCGGCTGTGGTTGCAACAGATTTTGCCTTTTTTAAGAAGGTTGTCAGACAGGCCTTTCAGCAGAGACGAAAGAAACTGATAAATGCCCTTAAGGGCCTTGCCTCTTTTTCGCAGGATGAAATACTCCGTGCACTGGGTATATGTGGGATAGATCCAAGGTGTAGGGCAGAGGTCCTTAGTACCGAAGAGTTTATATCCCTGGCAAATACATTATACTCCCATCGCATTTCTTAGGGGAAAGGGGCTTTCTCGGCTTTTATTTGGTCTTGACATTGGGGTCAACCTTAAATAGCCTGCTATTTTAAAAAAGAGTATCTTGATTCTGTACATCAAGCTGCTCCTAAACCCCTGAAAAAGGCCGCTGCTGGCCGGGGACGTGAACAGTTACACCCAATATAGGAATTTATAAGATATGTACACAAAACTAAAGACGGCACTGATTGATTTGGCCAGAGAAAACATGCTAATGGAGAGCAATATCAATATTGTCGCCAAGATTTTAAGCCCTGAAGAGGCCATAGGCAAAACTGTGAGACAGGATTTCCCCTTACTCCAAGGTAAAGAATCTCTAATCCAGGCAGATTTTAACGGGGCCTCAGGCCAGGCATTTACAGATGCCCCAAAAAATTTTAGCGGCAAGATCAAGGACATACTGGACCTAAAATTAACAGACAACAGTAATCGTGCCCTCTTCATTGCCACCCTGAACGCCATGATGCGATCTCTGGGCAGGGTAGACAGGACTATTCACTGCAAGAATGAAGAACCAGAGTTATGTGCTCAAGAGATAGCCAGGACTGTAATTAATAGATACGGCACTGATATCAAAGTTGGAATTGTTGGATTTCAACCGGCAATAATAGACAATTTTTGTAAAAGGCTCCCTATACAAAATATAAAGGTGACAGACCTAGATAAAGACAATATCAATAAAATAAAATATGGGCTGCTTATCTGGGACGGTAGTGAAAAGGTAGAAGAACTCTTTAAGGTCTGCGATATTATCCTGGCCACCAGCTCAACAGTTGTAAATAGTACCATGCCGCGGCTGATCTCCCTTTCTGAAAGATATCATAGGCCAATCTACTTCTACGGCATAACAGGTGCCGGACCTGCTGAGCTCTTGGGCCTAAAGAGGCTGTGTTTTAGGTCTTCTTAATCGTTCAAAATTTGGTATCATTACATATAGACACATGTGATGTAACCGGGCAGGGGTAGCCTTTTTCAGGGTTTCAGGAGCATCGCTTGATGCACGAGATCAGGGCATTCTGCGATTAATCCGCACTGAAACCCTGAAAAAAGCTACCGCTGGCCGGGGACGTGGATGGTTGCAAAAGGAGGGGGTGTGAACGGTTACCAAAGATCACCCATGAGGCATCCCCCAAATAAGATTTAGCAGCTATTTCCGGGGACGAGCCTATGTATTCGCCCCTACTTTAGATCCATTTCCTTATGAACACCTTGACCTTTTTCTCTATCTCATCCCTTATCCGGCGCATGGTCTCAATAGGTTTGCCGATAGGGTCAGGCACTGGCCACTCCTCACTCTCTACCCCTGGGAAGAGGGAATGGCCCTCATCACAGCCCATGGATATAATCAGGTCCGGGGCTCCGTAACAGACTGCCTCCTTGATCGATTGCGGATCATGAAAGGCCATATCGATCCCCTTTTCTTCCATGACTTTTACCATGAGAGGATCTGCCTCTTCTAAAACACCAGCTACAGCCTTGGCCTCAATTTTGTCTCCGGCATATAATTGGATAAAGGCACTTGCCATCTGGCAGCGACAGGCATCTCCTCTGCAGACAAAGAAGATCCTCTTTCTGTGGAGATAGGGTGTCACAAGGACCTCTGCCTTCTTCTTTGCATCT
>JALTHV010000280.1 GCA_027004315.1 Deltaproteobacteria bacterium | reverse complement strand
TCTTCACGTAGATCCTTGAGCCTTGCACCATATTTCTGGGTCAGCTCTGTCCCTTCAGTGTCGAGGCCTGTAAGTTCGCCCTTTAGGTGTTCGAGTTCAGTAGCCAGGCGATCCAGTGCCTCTTCTATAGTACCATGGATCCCAGGAGGCAGTTCCAAGGGGTCCCAGAATGCACTCTTAAGGGCCCTTAAAAGCACTTCTTTATCTTCTTTTAGGGACACGGCCACTAGGACCACCCTATGTTCCTTGCGGCCGACCGGGATGAGGGCGTAATGCGTATCTACAAGGCTCTGTTCCAGTTTGTTGAGATTCTCTTCAGGGATCAGCCCTGCCCTCCATGTCACGTATTCCAGGTCATGAAGGCGGTCAAGGTCTATCTTTAGGGGTGCAAGGAGCTGCAACCTGGAAATCAGAGATTCATGCTCAGAAATGGCACTCTTTGCATCTTTTTTCCGCTCCAGGGGTTCCAGTGTCTTTTTTTCTATGAATTCAAGCTCTTCCTCCAGGCGAAAGATGGCCTTATCCGGTCGGGGCACCTTCCTGATGCCAGGCGAGGGACCTACAGGACCCAGATCCCTGAGCAGCCTGTTTGCCTTGACCAGCAAGCTGTCATAGCGTTCGAGGAGAGGCGCATCAATATGGGCCACATAACCCAGGTGACCAAGGTGTGTCTCTTCCACCCTGATCAGGTGGAGGAGGCGGAGGTCCCCCAGGATGGCCATGACTGCGGAGACCTGGTCTTCAGGGACCTGAATAGTCAGCCTTGTGAGCTTGACCGGCCTAAACATAGGCGACCTCCGGGGACTGCCTAGGCAGCTTTTTTGCTGTCTTATCAGGGGAAACTCCCTGTGCCTTTGCCTCAAGCAAGGTAATGAGAGACATAAGCTCCCATTCCCTTTCCAGAAGAAAGGCTATCTCTATGCCGATATGAAAAGATGGCCCCCTGAAGACCCGGTTAAAGAGACGGAGGAGCCATGCCTCGAGATATGGGTAAAGATCTCCCCACTCCTGGACTTCTCCTATCTCTCTTTGAAGGGAACGAGGTATCTGCCCCCTGAATGAAGCGATGTCCTCTGCCTGAGCGAGGCGGTACAATTGTGAAAGGCCGAGCAGCTCGCCCCCGGGGAGGCTATAGTTGACTATCTCTTCAGGGCTCAGGCCATAGTGTATCCTGAGCCTTATTACCCACGATATGTTGAGTATATCCACATAGGGGCCCAGGATCTTTTTTGCAGCCTTTCTGTCAGACCTGGAACTCAGAGCGGAGATGGCCTGGTTGAGCCTCTGAAAACAGGAGAGGTCCAGGGCCATCTCAAGGGGAAACAGCCTTCCCTGGGCCTCGAATTGTGGGATGGCATGCTTAATGGCCCTTCCAAAGGGTGTAGGGATCAAGAGATCCGCAGCCTCTGCAGGATTGCTACATGCCCAGAGTCTATCCCACGGCAGGGTACTGAGACTGCCCAGCGGGTAGAGGAGATAAGAAACAGCATGTCTCCCAAGTCCAGAGAACAGGGCACGCAAGAGGACCTTGAGGTTTTCTGATTCAAATCGTGAGAACAGGGCAAGGACTAGCTCCTGCTCCCTTTTCCCGCGCAGGGACCTTACGACCTTGGCATAGTCCTCCATAAGAAATCGGGCCAGTTGACGTTCCAACCCTCCCATATCAGGTACCCTGTCTCCAAGCCCTGAAACTATGGGACCATATGAAGTAGTAGCAAGATATGCCAGAAAGGAAGAAAGGCCTTTTGCCTCCAGGAGGAAATGAAAGTCCTGTGAAGTAAGCCGCCTGCTGCGCATGGCCCTTACCTTTGCGTTTGGATAGGCATATTTGGCTGCGGCCAGAATCATGAGGAAGACCCTACCTCCCCGAGGGCCTCTGATACGAAGTCTTCGACTATCTCGGCCTTCCTGAGAGCCACCCGGTCTTTAAGCCCCTGGATATATCTCTCTGCCTGTGCCATAGTCTCTTGGGCCTGTATCTGACTTTTTTCAAGAATAGGGGCAATCTCGTTTTTTTTTACTTCATCAAGTCTTGCCTTGAGCTCAAATTGCAGGGCCTCGGCCTCTTGCCTTGCCTTTTTCACCAGGTCCTCTGCCTCTCTTTTTGCGGCCTCAACAGAGGCCCTGGCTACCTCATCACAGGATATTATTTGATCAATTTCTGGTTTCATTCTAGCTTTAAAAAAGCTAGTGACTAGCTACCGGAATGTCAACTTGACAAGATAATTGTCAAAAAGTTACGACAATACGTAACTCCTCAATAAGTCTGGGCAGGGCATTTTTGCTTTTAGCATTTTAACCAGAAATTTTTCAAGCCTTATCGTATCTTCTCTGGATATTTCATATAAGCGCAAGTGAATTTTGTGATGCAGCGTAGGAAGTCCTTTTGAGTGTTCAGTAGCAAGCTATAAGTCAAGAGATATACTAT
>JALTHV010000279.1 GCA_027004315.1 Deltaproteobacteria bacterium | reverse complement strand
CTGGAAACTATGAAAGTACGCCCCCTTAGAAAAGGACTTCTGATACCTGCAGCCAGAGATCTCCGATTCCTGTTGAGCCATGGATACCCAAGAAAGTCAAGCATCTCCTTTATAGGAGACCACTTCCAGCTCCATCAAGGTGAGCGTGACTTGCTCTATCGAGGGGTCTTTACCAGGGATCAGAGTAAGTCACGGCAGGCAAAAAAGGTGCTTGCAGGGACAATTAGGGGAGAAAAAATGGTTGTAGACGGCCACAATGTACTTATAACCCTTGAAAGTGCCTTAAAAGGCAGGCCATTACTGCTGGCAGACGATAATTTCATCCGAGATATTAGCCGTATTTTTTGCCGTTTCAGACCTACAGATAGTACAAAGGCCGCCTGGAGTCTAGTAGGGGATTTTTTTTTGGACTACCTACCTTGCCAGGTTACAGTAGTACTTGATGCCCCTCTTTCCAGGAGCTGGGAGCTTGCGGCAAGGATTAGACGATGGATGAAGGATGCAGGTATCAAAGGCGATGCCATCGCAGCCGCCATGCCTGAATCATACCTCCTGGCACTCAAGGGGATAAAGGCCAGTGCTGACTCAGGGATTATAGATCGCTCCAGCAGGGTCTTTGACCTTGCTGGCCACATCATAAGGCGAAGGTTGCACTTGAAACCGATGTCTATCTAGACTATTAGACTGGAGGCCGCTAACCGGATTGTAGATTTAGAGCAATCTGGTGCCTTGCACCTCCTGAGCATGAAAATTGGCTCAAAGCTCAAAGTTGGAAGCTCAAAGGCATAAGGCAAGAAAGCATAAATCTTTAAGCATGACTGCTAGCTTACTTTTCATATTAGTCATATTGGCCTTTATATTTTTTTCTCCCGTAGCCATAATAGCGGGTATTATTACCAGATCTGAGAATCCAGTTCACTGGATAGGAAGGCTTTGGGCAAGGATTGCTCTTAGGGCATCACGTATCAAAGTAATAGTAAGGGGCCGGGAGCATATCCCCAGGGAAGAACCAGCTGTATTTGCCTGTAATCATGCGAGTCAGTCTGATATACTGGTATTGTATCAGGCCCTGCCCATTCAGTTCCGTTTCCTGGTCAAAAAAGAACTCTTCAAGATACCCCTTTTGGGCATTGCTATGAGATGGGCTGGGTATATACCAGTTGATCGGCTGGCTAGAGGTAAAGCTGCCCTACGCAGTCTGCAAAAGGCCGTCGAAAAGATCAAAAAAGGCACCTCAATAGTCATTTTCCCGGAAGGCACCCGCAGCCCTGATGGACGGTTGAGGCCCTTTAAGATTGGGGGGATGTTAGTGGCAGCTAAGGCTGAATGTCCTATAGTGCCGGTAGCTATAAGTGGCAGCCATAGGGTCTTTCCTAAGGGAGACCTCAAGATATATCCAGGCCAGATTAAGGTCGTCATCGGCCCTTCTATCCAGACTAAGGGCCCGGAAGGCACCCTGCCCAGGGATATGTTGGCTAAGAAGGTATGGGAGGCCATTTTCTCCATGCTAGATGAAGAGAATCGTCCCATATAGAAGAATTGGCTGCCCCTTGCGGCCTCAAATGCCGAACAATTTTTAACTTCGGTAGGTATACCTTGATCTTTCATCTGTGTAATCTGTGGATCTATATTGTTCGGTGTTTGAAGTGCATAATAATGACTTTTTCTGATCTCAAATTTCCAATGCCTTAAAGCTCTCCTCAAGGAGTACGGCAGCCACAGGCCATCGCCTACTGCCAAAATCTTCACCCTTTAACTTTACGGAGAGTTCGTATAGTCTCTTTTGCAGAGGTGCAAGGTTGAGGGTGATATATTTTTTCCCCTTCACAAAGCCAGAAAACCCACATACATGCCCCTTGCCTTCGATTACCGTGGGAATACCATAGGTGCGACAATTGATGGGCCGGGCGTCATAACAGACGCACTCCCCCTTATCAGTAAGCAGAGGACACCTTATCCGGGCAGTAGATAAATCTGCACCAGCGGCAATCAATTGATCCCAGGATTTGATGGCCTTCTTTGCCCTGTGTAAGGCCACACGTCTCTGTTTTCTGCCCAGAGAATCAAAACGGGCACGAAGATACAGGGCCTCTATCAAGGAGACGTCAAATACTGCATAACAGCAGTCAGTACAGCCTTTTTTACACAAAAATTCCTTTCTGTAGCGTTTCTGTATCTCTTCCGTCGTCCTATCGGTAAAACTATATAGATTTTTCAGGTCTCTAAACATAGGATTAATTTCAAGAGAGCAAAAAAAGACCCCCTATAAAAGATAGGAGGCCTTTTATTCCCTTAAAAATGACGCACAACCTACGAATTAAGGCCGTATGCCATTAATAGTCTAATCTATTCTTCTTCGCCAAACTGTTCTGACTCGGTCTTACCAAAGCCAGGTACACCATACATGGTAGTACTGCCGGAGGAGAAAAACTCCAGTTTTCCCTCT
>JALTHV010000278.1 GCA_027004315.1 Deltaproteobacteria bacterium | reverse complement strand
CTTTCCGGCACTTCAACCATTATGCGTATATATTGATCCCCTCTGCCGCCAAAAGCGGTTGGAAGACCCTTACCCCTCAGGCGCAACTTCCGTCCACACCGTGTACCCTTAGGGACCTTGAGTCTCACTGTCCTGCCCTCTACTGTAGGGACCTCTATTTCCGTACCGAGACAGGCATCCGAAAAACTGATCACCTTGTCTATCTCTACATCCGGGCCATCTATCCTGAATCTGGGATCTACCTTGAGGCGGATCGATAGGTAGAGGTCACCCCTGCCACCAGGCCCTGGCCCCCCCTTGCCTGCTACACGGATCTTCTTCCCGGGACTTATGCCCCTTGGTATGTGTACAGAAATCCGCTCAGGTCTTCCAGAGGTCTGGATAGATATTATCTTCTGTGAACCATTGAGGATCTCTTCAGGAGAGAGGGCCAGCTCCAGGACCACATCCTGCCCGGTCGGTTCTGCATATCGGAAACCCCGCGTACCTGAAGGACTGGGACCTGCACCCCTGTTGCCAAAAATCTGTCCGATAACATCGTCAAAAGAGACCTTACTGCCACCTCGTCCACCGAAAAAGATCCCTCCGGCACCACCAAGGTCCTGAAAGATATTGCCAACATCAAAATCTCGGAAGATATCCTCCTGTGTAAACTTGCGGTGAAATTCTGTAGATCCAAATGTATCGTACTGACGGCGTTTTTCAGGATCGCTCAAGACTGCATAGGCCTCATTGACCTCTTTGAAACGTTCTTCAGCAGTCTTATCCCCTCTGTTTTTATCCGGATGGTACTTGAGTGCCATTTTACGGAATGCCTTCTTGATCTCTGCAGGAGAGGCATCTTTTGAAACACCAAGTAATTTGTAGTAATCCTTTTTACCTGTCATATTCTATCCTATTGAACCAATCAGGGGATCTAATGAACTACCTTCACCACAGGCTTTGGGGAATTGAGTCCTGTAGACTTCGTGTTATCCTTTAAATATCAGAATAATTCATGCAGTCTGTGTACCCGTAGTTTAGAACTAAAAATCAATGTAATAACTACTAAGACAAAGTCAAGAAAAGTGCCCTGTACTTCAAACGATATCAGGCCCATCCGTGTGGCCATCTTTTCCCCCTCCAGCCCACCTGATCCCCAAAAACTGGATGCAGGTCTCCAGACAATTGAAGAAAAATGGCCCTGTATCGAGATCATAAGGGATACATTCCCTGATCAGATGAGAGAGATGCCTCCCCTGCCCTATCTTGCAAAGAAAGACCAGGTCCAGGCCAGGGAATTTACCCGCCTGATCCTGGATCCATCTCTAGACATAATCTGGTGCATAAGAGGTGGATATGGGTCTCTGCGATGGCTGGACATGGTGCCATGGGACCAGATCAAAGGCAGTGCCCCCCTACTTATCGGTTTTAGTGATGTAACCTTCCTCCATTCTGCCCTCTTGCGTGTGGGTCTAGCCTCAATACACGGCCCCCTGGTCTCTACACTTCCAGATACCTCAGGACCTGCAAGAAAGGCCCTATGGAGATGCCTTGATCGTAGAGAATTCCCCTGCCTGCACGGTATCCCATTCAGCCCAGGGAGGGCAAAGGGCCCGGTCATCGGGGGGAACCTCACGTGCATTACCCACCTCATAGGTACGGGCTATGAGCCCAGGTGGGATGGGGCAGTCCTCCTCATTGAAGACCACAATGAGGCATATTACCGCCTGGACAGGATGCTGACACAGCTCCTGATTACAGGGAGGCTCTCCAGGTTGGCAGGGATCGCCGTAGGCCACCTCCTGGAATCTGATAGGCCAGACAGATTACTACAAGAACTCTTGCAGGACCGGCTCTGTTCCCTTGGGATCCCCATCATACTTGATGTCCCTGTAGGCCATACCCCCCAAAACTATCCCGTCTTAATGGGTAGAAATTATATTATAGATGGGGGTACAGGCACTTTAACTCCTACAGAGCGCTTATAAATAACTCAATGGTAACCGTTCACACCCCCTTTTGTTGCAACCGTTTATGTCCTCTTATTATGTCCCCGGCCAGCGATAGCTTTTTGAAGGGTTTCAGGAGCATCGCCTGATGCACAAGATCAAGGCACTCTGCCTATTAATCCGCACTGAAACCCTTCAAAAAGCTATCGCTGGCCGGAAAGAATGTGAACGCTTACTGCCCCTGAGCAACCATCTCGATGAGTGTCTCTCCCTCCAAGACCCTGCTGCCAGGCCCTGTCATCACAGCGGTTACTGTCCCTGTACAGGGGGCCGATACCGTACAGAGAAGCTTCATCCTCTCCAGGACAAGGAGTTCTGCACCTCTGCCCACCTGCATACCTGGCCTGAGTAAGGGGTCTGTGTCCACCACGCTCCCGGCCATAGGGGCCTTGATCCGGATTACCTCTGGGTCTTTGAGACCCTCTACCATAGATATCCTCCTTCCAAAGGACACTTAGGACT
>JALTHV010000277.1 GCA_027004315.1 Deltaproteobacteria bacterium | reverse complement strand
GCAAGTATCAAGGTTGTCTTCATAAACTTCTGGTCCTTTATCTTTTCGCACAGGACTGAACTCCAGAGACACTGCACCGGTTGGGCAGACAGACAGGCATCTGAGGCACCGGATGCATGTAGTGGAGTTCAGGTCGTCCAGACCATTGTAAAACGACATAGCAGTGGGACATACCTTTAGACAGGCCTTGCACTGAACACACCTGTCATGATGAAAGCGCAGACGAAGCCAGCTTATTTTGTTAAAGAGGCCATAAAAGGCACCGAGAGGACAGATTGTCCGGCAGAAGGGACGTGATGTAACAGTAGACCAGATCAGGAGGAGTACCAACAGGCTGACCTTGTATACAAAGAGCCATCCTGCAACACGACGTAGCTCCTGATGCAGACAGAGCAGAGGAATACCTGCCTCAAGCGTACCAACCGGACAGACATACTTACAGAACCAGGTATAGCCATAACCCATGGCATCTACTACCAGCAGGGGGAGCAAGACTACAAGGACTGTGAGGAATAGATAGGGTAGGTGCCTGAGGGGTCTCCATAGAGAAATCTTGGGAACAGGGAGACGAAACAGCCATTCCTGCAGCAGTCCAAAGGGACAGATCCAGCCACAGGGGATCCTGCCCCCAATGGAGCCTATTAGACCAAGGCTCCCAAATACATAGGCCCCGATGTGCAACTGCCCTGCCCGCATACTTGGGCGTATAGTTGCCAGGAAATTCTGGAAGGCACCAATTGGACACGACATGGTGGCAGCCGGGCAAGAATAACAGTTGAGGCCGGGAAAACAGATCTTTTTGAAAGGGCCCTGATATATGGGGGTCTTCCATGGGAAGAGCCAGTAGCTATTGGCCAGGAAGGCGAAGATGTGCTGACTAACCTTGCGCAGGCCTTCCATTAGCCGATTCCGATGCAGCTAAGACAGAAAGTAGTGGCCTTGTTCCAGACTACACCTACTTCTCCTGACAAGACCCCTAATACCAAGACTACCAGAGAGACAATCGTAGTTATAAGAGGGTAATATCGCCTCATTAGAGTTTTTCTTTGACCGATCTGATCTTTTGGCCCAGATGGATCTCTTTATCACGACGTTCGTCTATCTTTATGACTGTGTATACCCTCTTTGCTCCCATTAAAAAGGGGCTTTCATGTAAGGCCCTTGCTGCCGCAAGGAGCTGATCGACAGTTCCTTCAATTGTCGTCCCCATGTCCGTAAGCTCATAGGGAAGTCCCTGCTCTGCCAATAGCCTCTGCATCTCTACTACAAATTTTCCAACACTGGGGGAAGCGGTTCCAAGAGGGGCAACATTTATGTCCATCAATGCCATGATAATACCTCCTCATCTGGGATATCTTTATCCAAAAAGATTGCTACCCAGCAGTCTGTAATCCATTCAATATTGATGGTTTCGTAAAAAATCCAAAATATCACGCAAGGCCGCCAAGGCACAGAATTTTTTCTTTTGATAACAATAGATTGCCTTTGCGAGCTTTGCGCCTTTGCGTGAGAAAAAACTTTTTGCGAGGGCATCAATATTGGAGGCGGCGCCCGGACTTGAACCGGGGAATAACGGTTTTGCAGACCGTCGCCTTAGCCACTTGGCTACGCCGCCTGAAACAGATGATGATTAACATAAGGCGACTGCTTTGACAAGATCTGTGAAGATACGATCTAACTAACAGACCTGAGATTAGGCTAAACAGCCTATCTTAAAGATGGATTAGGGAGTAGTAGAGGAACTACTGGATGGAGGGCTGCTATCCTTTTTTTTGTCCTTTTTGTCTTCTTTATTAGGGGCTGCCTCAGACTTGCCTGAGTCCTTAATCCCGCTCTTTTCTCCTGCATAGTCCGTCACATACCAGCCACTACCTTTTAAGTGGAAGGACGAATGAGAAATTAGTTTATGTAATTTTCCACCGCAGTATTTACATGTAGAAAGTGGTGGATCAGAAAATTTTTGCCAGTTTTCTGTAATTTTTCCACAGGATTCGCACTCATACTCATAAATAGGCATAACCTGACCTCCATTAATTTAAATAACCATAATTGATTACATGATGTCTTTTTTCAATATACTCTTGCCTCTGCAAAGGTCACCTTTTACCCTATGACTTTTACAAGGAGCTTATCTCTAAAAACAATCTATTCATCCTAATTCAACTGTAAATATGGCCGAAATCGTTCAAGGACTGTATCCAGCCCTTTAATCTTTAAGGGTGCCAGTATGTCATGCGTTATTAGATGGACCTTCCGTTCCTCTTTGGAATGGTCATCAAATTCAGGCCGGCAACAATAACGGCTGAACCTTATTATATGAATAAATTCATGGGTAATTACATATATTAAAAAAGGGAAGAGTCTCTTTTTCTCCCCCCCGGATGTCTGATTCAGGATATTTTGATCGTGGAGACAGATCCTGTAAAACTTCAGGATGTCTCGAGCACTCTGTCTCTCTGTCATGGA
>JALTHV010000276.1 GCA_027004315.1 Deltaproteobacteria bacterium | reverse complement strand
CTTCGCAAACGCAGGACACGAATTTGATTTCTGATACCGAACAGAGTAATAAATGGAAACTTTCCATGATATTAAACTATATAGATGGACATATTTTCCAGCTATTCTCATATTAAGCAGTTCAATATGGGAAAAGTGGTCCACTTATTAAATATTACTTGTAAATTTCCATATAATGTGGAATTATCATATCCACTATGGAAAGTAAAGCAAAATTTCGACCAGATCCGGATGCCAAATTAATGGACCAGGTGCGGGAGGTACTCCGTTACTATCATTATGCCTATCGTACCGAGTCCACTTACTGCCAATGGATTCTTCGCTATATTCGGTTTTTCGGAGGCAAAACTCACCCCAAGAAACTTAATGTGAAGCATATTGAAAAATTTCTATCACATCTGGCGACAAAAGGCAATGTTGCTGCCTCCACACAGCGCCAGGCCTTGAATGCGCTTGTCTTCCTCTATCGTGATGTCCTTGATCAGCCCCTTGATGGCAAGATCGCCCCTGTCCGTTCAAAACGGAAACCGAGTCCACCAACTGTCCTGACCCAAGAGGAAGTTCAACAGGTGCTCCAGATGATAAGCGGCACTCATGCATTAATGGCAAAACTGCTTTATGGGGCTGGCTTACGCCTCATGGAATGCGTCCGATTACGTATCCAGGATATAGACTTTGGCCAAGACATCCTCTATGTCCGGGGCGGCAAAGGCGGTAAAGATAGGACAACCATTCTTCCACAGAATGTTCGCGAAGAACTGCGATTGCATATTGAAAAAATAACGCATTTGCATCACAGGGACCTTGAGGAGGGTTACGGTGAGGTATATCTGCCCGAGGCATTATCTCGCAAATATCCCAATGCAGCCAGGGAGACACGCTGGCAGTATGTCTTTCCGGCCAAAAAAAGGTCTATCGACCCGAGGTCAGGCCGTGAGATGCGTCACCATGTCTTGGAGTCCGGACTCCAGAAGGCGGTCAAGCTCGCTGTTCAACGGGCCGGGATTCCAAAGCATGCCACTTGTCATACGCTAAGGCACAGTTTCGCTACCCATATGTTGGAAAACGGCATTAACATCCGGGTGCTCCAGGAACTTATGGGCCATGCGGATGTTAAGACCACTGAGATTTACACACATGTAATGAAACGCGATATTACCAGTCTCCAGAGCCCGCTGGACAGATTGAGCGGATGACGCGGTCAGTTTTTATTTCTTATAATTTCAGACTCTTGAAGGAACTTTAGGTAACTTCTCAATAAGTCCTGGCAATACAGTGTTCCCCCTCACCCAAACCCTCTCCCCTGGGGGAGAGGGCAGGGTGAGGGGGTTACCCCTGTAGGGACAAGAGCATGTTGGAAAAAGAAGCACTCTGTGATCGGTTACCAAAATGAAGCCTCCACTTATTGAGAAGTTACAACTTTAGGTAACTTCTCAATAAGTCTGGGCAACTCCGATGCTTCTGCCAGCGATTTTTTCTTAACAGAGGAGCTCAGGCATATCAAGTAATGCTAACCCTATTATCCGGTAAATCCTGTCTTATTCGAACATGCATACTGTGATGGATCTATGCGCAAAGATTTATACCGTCATGTATAACTTCGGTAGGGTATACCTTGATCTTTCATCTGCGTAATCTGCGTAATCTGCGGATCTGTATTCTTCGGTGTTTGAAGCGCATAATTTACCCTGAAAATAGCTCAAAGCTCAAAGCTCAAGGCTCAAAGCTGAAAGCTCAAGGCTGAAAGCTCAAGGCTGAAAGCTCAAGGCTCAAGGCTCAAAGCTCAAAGCTCAAAGCTCAAGGCTGAAAGTAAAAGATTTATGATTTCTTGCCTTATGCCTTTGAGCTTTGAGTCAACTTTCATGCTCAGGGGTGCAAGGCATCACGTTGCATGAAAATTTGGGTAATAAATGGAAGTAAGGCGGCCGATATAAATTGACAAACTTGGCTGCATTCATGCAACTGTCCACGTCCCCGGCCAGCAGTAGCCTTTTTCAGGCTTTCAGGAGCAGCTTGATGCACAAGATCAGGGCACTCTGCCTATTAATCCACACTGAAACCCTTCAAAATGCTACTGCTGGCCGGGGGAAATGTGAACGGTTAGGCATTCATTCCATAATTTCATTCCATATCTTCTGGACTGCAGACCTCTGCTCCAGAAGGGCATCGGCCTCAACGAGGGGTAGCCTTTCCTGGAGACCGAGCTGGTTTATTTTTTCCCTGTAATCTACAGATGCCTCCATCAGGATGTCTGTATAACTTTTTGGCATCAGCTCCCTCTGCCTGAATGTCTCAATCAATCTGGTGTCATTTCTCCATCCAGCAAGGTCAGGATGCCGGTGGGTATTTGCCAGGACCATGTACTGGATCAGGAATTCTATGTCAATCAATCCGCCCGGACCATACTTGAGATCAAACCTATCTGTACGCCTGTCAATCAATCTGTCCCGCATTGCCCTTACAGAGTCCCTT
>JALTHV010000275.1 GCA_027004315.1 Deltaproteobacteria bacterium | reverse complement strand
ACTCCGCCATCTGATTCAGGGTAAGCCATACGGTTTCATCCTTAAGGTGCACGTCAATAGTCGAATGGCCATCATCAGCCTGGTAAAGGACAATCTTGCCATGATCACCTATTGTCATTTTTCACCTGTTATAGCCTCTCGTCCCCACATTCTGCGTGTGTACATGCGTCATCCCTCAAAAATTAAATCGTGCAGGGTGGGCAGTGGCCACCGGTTCCACTCACTGTTTCCCCCTAAGCCTTTGCCTTTCATGGGCTGCTTCTACCAGCTCCCGCGTGGCTTGCCATGCCTGTCTGCAAAAATCAGTGAAGGATTGCAATTTTTCCTTTTGCGGTAGAAGGTCATCTCCTGCCTTCACCTGCCCAACTGCATAATGATAGTCTGAAAGAGCCTCGATATAATGCTGTCGCAGTTCCCGTGGAATAACTATGGGTGGAAGCCCCGCCTTGAGAACTGGAAGGTTTGCTACCAGTCTTGCCAGCCTGCCATTACCGTCAAAAAAAGGGTGGATGCGGACAAAAGAGACATGCAGGCTCACATAGGCATCCAATGCAGCCTCCCAGTCCTGCGGTTTTACAGACCCTTCAAGCTTGTTGAAAAGGTTAAACCACATCTCCATCAACTTTGGTACATCTTCAGGCAAGGCGTACTCGAAGATTACCTGCGTGCCATTTACAACGGCAGCAGTGGAATTAGGCTGATTTTTCCATCTGCCAAGCGGTTTGTACACATCAAAGACAGCCTCGGTCTGCACAGCCCTGTGCAGAGCAAAGAGGGCTTCCTCTGTCAGACTTCCACTCTTCTGGAGGATTTGATAAATCAGATCAATGGCCTTTGCATGACCCATCACTTCTTCATGATCCCGCAGGGGTTTACCGGAAACTGTCAATCCCTCTTCCAGCACAAAGGCCGTTTCTCCGAGGGTCAGGCTGTTGCCCTCTATTGCAGTGGAAGAATGGGTCCACAGATTGCGAATCTGAACCATTAACGCCTTGCGGAGGTCAGGGTCGAGATTTTCGAGGAATGTGAGCATGGACCTAATCTCAAAAACCATCTATTTCTTCCGGCTCAAGACCATCCAGATTGTTCAACTCATAACTTCCATCCGGATTAACCTTCAAAGTGTTATGTACCCGTGCGGAGGAATACTGCCCTGACTTGCTGTTATGCTGCCACCAGATCACTTTTTCGACGGTCATGCTACCTGCCGGCCTCGCGGAGGATTCGTCCCCCTCAAAGAGTTTCGGCAATATTTTTTTGATTACTTCCGTGTCTTCATTACTGAAACCGGTTTTCTCAGCCAGTTGAGGCGACATAGACCCAAAGGTGACATAGACCGCCTTATCAACCCGATGCTTCATGCCCATGGTGTCTGAACTGCGTTTGCTGCCATCACCCTCTCCACTCACACTCTTGGTAATCTGAATGCTTGTCACGCTGACAGGTTCAACACTGAAAGCCGACTGAATGGTAACCGGCCCCCGGATAGGAATTGAAACGCCATCCGCGCTTTCACCTTTTTCTTTCTTTTTCCCCTTTCCACTCTTAAAAGCGAACAACTGTCCGAACGTACGAACATCAAGCCATTTTTCACAGGCCATCTTTGCGGTCTTTTCCGGCGCAGTTTTCTTGCTGTCAAAAGCATCCTTGCCGAGGCCATAGGTTGCATCCTCTGCCCGGGCTTTAAGGCTTGGCATGCCATCGGTCTTGCGATCGTCAGACTGAACGAAAATGGAATATCCTGCATCCTGCATCCGGTCACGGATTTTTCTTTTCAGGCAAACATCGGAAACCTCGCCATAGCCATCATAATCTGTCCTCGGACGATTGCCGTTTAATGGATCACCATTCGGATTGGCGTTTTTTACACTGAAGATTATTGCGAAATCGATTTTGTTTTTCAAACTCATTATTCATTCTCCTTTTCTTGTATTCTTTAATTCGATTCATCAGACTCATCATTTCCTTTAGAAACCCACTTTCCTTTTTCCAATTTATGCTCCCGCAACCATTTTCTCTGGGAGTGAAAGCCCAGAAGAAATTCACCGGTCAATGGTTCTTTCGACTTGAATTCATCAATATCAAACTTGTCACAGACATCATCAAGCAACCGCTTGTATGCATCGGCCAACGGAGCGATATTACTTTTCAATCGGTCCTGATAAGGCACAATCCCCTTTTCAATATTAAGCCAGGTTGAAAATGGCCTGTCGGCAAAACGTTGCATAAGCCTGCTAGCGACAGTTGTCCGCGGTTTTTCGTCAGCAACAATCATGGCCATCTCTTCCGTTCTCTCCGCTATAGCCAAAAGACGGCCATAGAGATAGTCTCGTGAGGTTCTTTCTTCTTCCAATGACATGGTATATTTCCTCCTCATTCTGTTATCCGGATGCCGCATGTGAAAGCCCTTGTAAAGGGCACATGCGACCCCCAAGTGTTTTTCCCACTCGGCAAGTTCACTTTTATAATTCGAAAATTTATCTGGTAATCTCTTGGCAGCCCGGTTAGAGGCTCTTCGCACAGATGAAAGCATTATATCCTCTGGGAATGGTGTACCTTCAATGATGCAAGAAAGTATGCGTTGAAGAAGCAGTTTTGCCAATTTTTCGTTGCTTTTAAGAATATCACCATAAGCCGCTTGCATAATTCTCTTTGGCGAAGGCGAACAAACGCACCAGACAGGCAAAAACTTACCCTCTGCTGAGTTGCCTGCCTTTACTGTATGCCTCTGGGGCCAAGCAAACTGATTGTGCCACCTTTCGACTCGTTCAAAAAACTCACTCGCCAGTAGTTTCTGGTAATACGTGACACCCAGCCTCCCTTTTGTGGCAGCATCCATCCCCAACACAACAATAGATTCTGTTGGCTCTAACTCTGCTAGATATCCCTTGAGATATTTTTTGAGATTTGATGCAAATGACTGCCCCGCATCAATTGAATGATCGATTGCTGTTATGTTGCTTGCGGGGTTTTCTAGTTGAATGACAATTTCCCGGCTCATCACCTCAAAAATATCTTCCAAAGGCTCAGGCACAGGTTTGCCTGAAAGAGCCCATGTAACGAAAATTTGTTCGCTGCCGGAATACGCTTGATATCCCTGGCCTCTGAAAATCAACCATCTCAAGACATTATGGGACTTCTGGCTGACTTCAAAAGAGAGAGTGCATGCTTGGTTTGACTCAAGAAATCTCCCTTGAAATGTCAAATAGCTCCCATCGGTTGGGACAGAGATTAACTTCGCATCGTTAACATTTTTGACAATCCCTTTGGGATGAGTCTTGGCAATAAAACTCTCTTTGCCCAATACTTGACAAAAACCATTTGCCTGATTCCTTTCTTTTTGAAACTCTATCCAGCTTCTTATCAAATCAGGATCACTCCATGTTTTGTCATCCGGTTCGCCGGGGCGCTGAACACGCCACCGGATTTTAGCATTACCTTGCTCATTGTTGACCGCATGGAGAAGAGGGGGCTTCGGCAATTTCTTGTTGGTCTTTTCATCAACATATCCTTGCCTTGACCAATTTGTTATCAGTATTCCTTTTCCGTTCTCATCAGAGAACACAAACAAGATGTTTGCGGAAACAAGGTCGCGCACCACAGTTCCTTTGGCAATATATTTTGCTACAGCCTCTATTTTGGGATGACTGTATTTAGAGGCAACCCATGCATCAAGTTGTCTATAATACTCCTTAAAATATGAAGTCTTGCTTCCTCCAAAGTCTGGATAATCCTTTGCGACATACTGAACTTGCTCTATAAGTGGGTAAGGGGCAGGGCCGCTCGTGCGACCTGTTAAACTTTTTGGTGTGATAGGAATAAGGGTTTCTTCCCCTTTCCAATATGATTGTTTCCCATACGTAACCTTATTGATGAGAAGCTGCGCTCTTAAAAAATTACCTTCGCCATCAATGATAATTTCAATATGGCATTGTTCATATTTATGAAAATATGGCTCTAGTGATTCATTCAATTGCTCATTATTTGAGACAGCCTCATAAGTCTCATACAACCTTGCTAGCCAGCTCATAACTTTGCCTCTTCCTGTTCAACGGGCAGTACGTTTTCGTTCAGCCCAAATTTCTTGGGGATCATTTTACGGATAAAACGACGGACATCGCACTCTTCCGGCCGGGGAAATTCAAGAATCCCTATGCGCATGATCGCATGCCAGAAACGGCCGTGAAGCTCGTTCACTCCGGTTTCGTCCGGATAATCGAAACCATGGAACATCAAACCAAAACTGAGTTCATCAATATCGTCATACGCCCCTCTGCCTTCACCGAACTCACAGGGTTCCACATACCCCTGACAGTCACGGGTACCGAGAAAAATGTCTTGGCGCCCCCCTCTCTCCAGCATTCTTTTAGCAATATTGAAATGCTTACCCTCAATCCGGTCGTTTTTCAGGTTCTCTTGATGTTCGTTCCATTCAAAGTGTGCCTTCACTTGATACTCCACATCATGGAGAAAAGTATAAATTGCGAGACTGTTACCTCCACCCCAAACCAATGGCTTGGTCCCCTTGGTCTGAGTCCGCAGAGGTTTCATCACCCTTACCCGGTCAACAATCCAGACAATGGTGGGCTTCCAGTAAATCGATTTTAAAACCCCTTTTATAGCCTCATAGGTCGGTACATGATAGGAACATTTCTCCCCCCCGATCTTGGTTATGGGGTCGGTAAAAAGTGCATATCGCCCCCATAACCGGAAACTGATACTATTTTTCATTCTGCTGTCTCCTTTTCAATCAGGCTATTTCACATCGCATGAGGCTGACTGCTTCGGTTGATAAACCAAAATCCGGATCATAAAAACGCTCGTCAAGATGGTAAATTTCCTCGCCCTCCTGCACCGGCATCAACGCGTCAGCATCCTTCAATTTTTTCCACACATTTGGAAAAACATTAACACTGTACTGTTGAGCCCTTTTCAAAAGCTTATACGCTTTTGCTGGCTCCGGATCAGCGCAAAGCCCGACGATAATTTCCTTCCCTTCCTTGTACGGCACGATAACGGCCCGAGTTGGAGCGTCTATCGCGTTAAAAATCTTTCCGGCTGTTCCAAAAGACTGTTTCAGAAATAACTGAATGTTTCGTCCTATGTTCATACGGTTATCACTTAACAAGTTCAACAGGCTGTCATCCCGCCCAATTTGTTTGGCAGTTACCGGATAATCCATATCTTTACCGCGACTGTAAAAGTAGTACGAAAAATAAAGCTTCATGACCTCTGGAGACAAAAGATCGACTTCACCTTTCTCTGAGATAACGCGCAGGGCCTTGTCGCGTCCTTCCCGGATGTCATGCAGCAGATCTATTTTTTCTTCTTTTGGGTTTACGATATACACATGGCCCAATGGGCGTTTTTTGTTCCTGTTGCATCTCCCTGCTGCCTGTGCGATGGAATCAAGCCCAGCGAGAAACCGGATAACGGAGGCAAAATCCACATCAACCCCCGCCTCAATCAATTGTGTGCTGATGCAAAGAACCGGTTTCTCTTCATCCAGCCTATCCCGGATTGTGCCAAGTATTGCTCTCCTGTGTGCAGGACATAAACTTGTGCTGAGATGATACAGGCTGTCCTTCCCGACGCGGTCCTTGCATGCAAGATAGAGCTTTTGTGCCCATTCCTTGGTGTTGACTACAACAAGGCAACTTCCCCTTCGGGCGTATTCATCAATCGCAAAATCAGCCAGTTCCGACTTAGACCATCCATCGTTCAAGCGAACTTGATTCTTGACTTCAACCCGTTTTAGTTGGCTGAAAAGATTTAAAACGTCTCCGGCCAGTTCATGTTCGTTAGGAATGCTCAACTGACCCTTGTCCGGTGATTTAAGATTGTCAAGCAGGGGCTGAGTTGCTGTACAGAGGACAGCGGTGCTTCCAGCATGGTTGACTAAGAAGTTTATGGCGTTACAAAAAAGGTGGACGCATTTGACCGGCAGGGTCTGAATTTCGTCGAAAACCAGAACAGACCTTGCCAGTTGGTGCATCCTTCGCGCACCCCGTGTCCCACCGCTGAAAAGGGCGTCAAGAAATTGGACCATTGTGGTGAATATGATTGGGGCATCCCAGTTTTCGGCGACCAGTTTCTCCCGCCAAGTTAACCGTTCCGGTTCAAGGTTCGAATGATGTTCAAGCACCCAGGAGAATACATCCCCTTCAACCTCAAGCAGTTCACGAATCGCCTGCGCGTTTTGTTCTATAATTGAGGTGTATGGAATTATATAGATAATGCGGTCAAGCTTATATTTTTGGGCATGATGCAAAGCAAAACGGATACTGGAATACGTTTTTCCCCCTCCTGTCGGCACAGTGAGGGTATAAACTCCCTGCACTCCTGACGCCTTTTCTTTACAACGATTCGAGATTTCACGCCGGACAGGGTCGATTTCTGATTTTACCGGGATTGCCGCAAGTTTCTCTTCGAGGCGACGAATGGCTACCAGCCAATCAGGCCGAGTCTTTAAACGCAATTTTTTGTTTTGTGGGTTTTCAAAATCCGCGCTGTCAATTCTGTCGGCATCAATGAGACAACTGAACAAAAAACGGGTCCAGAGACCAAGATGGAATGTCTGGATGAGAGGAGATTGCTTTCTGACCGGATCAAACAATTGACGAATTTGTTGGGAACATTCTTGAATTGTGGCTGGTACAGCAAGTTTTTCCAGCTTGTCCAGCACTTCTTTATCTGCCGTTTTTTTGCACTCTTCCAGATGCGTTTGTTCAACCTTCTTGTTCATCCGGAGGACAAAGCAATTTTTCCCGTCTGGTTTAAGACAGTCAATCAATCCACTATGGTGCGAAGCAAGGCAAAGTGCCAATATCTGTCCCACGACTTCGCCCTGTTGTCCGTAGCGGCCGAAATATTCCCATATCCATTGTGCGCCAGCAGTGGAGTGGTCTATCTGCCCCTTCAGAGCTTTAGCATCTACAAAATTATCATCCCGATCAGGATCAAGCATACCGGTGGCCGACTGAATATAGGCCTGAAATGCTTGGCTATACTTTCCAAAATCATGGAGAAGACCGAGCAACTCACCTGCTTCAGGAACACCGATTTTTTTCGCATAACAACGGGTAATTAACGATACATTCTCCAAATGATCTTTGACAGACTGTATGGTTTGGTCCGATGCTCTTCTATGGGCGACATGCTTTTCCATAAATTTACCGATAAATCTAAACCACCTCCAAGTAGATTACCCAGCCCGGCCGGGTCTCGATATGGCACTCGAATTCGTTTTTACAGTAGAGTTTTGCCTGAAATTCCGGCGCATACTTGCCGAGGTCATGCCAGAGTCCGGCAAGATAGGCCCAGTCTGCGCCACCGAACGGCCGGGCAAACTCCGCTGCCATTTCCGCTACGTTTTTTAGATGTTCCTCCAGCGGTTGCCATTCCTTCGGAGGCCTGCCTTCAAGGCTGTGGGCGTAATATCTTGATTTCATATCTGACT
>JALTHV010000274.1 GCA_027004315.1 Deltaproteobacteria bacterium | reverse complement strand
ACGACAGACTTTTAGAGGAAATCCAGGCTGGCCTCCGGGCCTATATCTGCCGGAATTTAGGGGGTGACATCCATACATTGGATCCAGAAACTCCCTTGGCTGATCTAGGCATTGATTCCATGGCCCTACTCAAGATCCTGCTGTTTGTGGAAGAACATTTTGGGGTATATCTACCTGATGAGGCACTGACCGTCAAAAATCTCTATAGTCTCTCCTCTCTGTCTGCTGCCATTGCCTATCATTATAATAAGACGCACTGCTAATGACCTCCAGAGTCCTTTGTGGAGCAGATCTGTTTCTGGATCTACTTGATTTTGACCAACGCAGGTCAGGTCTTCCCGGAAATCTGGTGCAGTTAATCCTTCACCTGGAATCCATGCCTGGACGAGATATCGTTGAACAGCGCATAGCAGAATGGGTGACAACAGAACCTGCGTGCCGGATTGCCATTAAGAGATCTCTGTGGAGGTTGCCGCGATGGTGTCTTCTCTCAAAACCTGTAATGCCCCGAGTCAATTGGCACAGGGCGGTTGAGCCGACCACGATCCTGGATCAGAGGATCAATACCACTATTCCCCATTCAAATTTCCCTGCCTTTGCCATAGATATTATTGCACTTGAAGGCGGAGGGGCTGTTTTGGCACTTACATGGCATCACCTTTTGACCGATGCACATGGCGGCGAGTTCCTCCTGTCCCGGCTGTCCGATCCCTCGCCAACGCATACCGGATATCTCCCGGCTGCAGATAATTCTTCTCTGCTTTCACGTATCAAAAAGGCCAGACAATTCAGACCGGCTGTCAGACAGATGGCCCTTGGCGGAGTTACGTCCCCTGGAAGAGGAAAGCTGAAGGGTCCTTTCAGGCTGGCAAGTACCTTCAGGGTAATTAGATCAGAGGCCATGCCTGCACTGTCAAAACGGAGCCACAGGGTGCACCCTATCTTTGGGGAGACTGCCCTTTTGTTGGCTGCATCCCTTCGTCGCATTAATATACTCTGCCAGGGCCATGACAAGAGATGTGGGGGCTATCTTGTTCCCGTCCCGGTCTCCAGACGTCTGCCAGGAAAGCACACGCCTATCCTTGGAAACCCAGTGAGCTTCTTTTTTATTTATATCAAGAAATCAAGGGTTGAGGGGTGCGATATGGATACCTTGGCCAGGGATATTGCCTGTTCATTTGTTGAGCAGGCACGTAATGACTTTCCTTCCGCGGTGGATGCAGCCCTTTCTTTAGGCAAGCACTTTCCCAAACCATTTTATCGATGGTTACTCCGCAGGACAATGCAGGGAGAACTGGCCTCTTGTTTTTTTGCAAATACAGGTCCTGTCAACTTGAGAAAGAGTCCGGGCGGGAATTATAATTTCTTAGGAGTACCCGTAACTGCATGCTTTCACCGCCCAATGATATGTCAACCTCCTGGAGTGGGCCTTTTTGCATGCAGATATTTGGGCCGCCTACACCTGACGATATGCTGGATCGAGGGGGTCCTTAAAAGAGGGATAATGGAGACCGCAGCCAATAATCTGGTGGACGAATTGGTAAATGGACAATAAGTAGGGCCTATGGCCTGGGAGAAAATAATATGGAGAAATCGCAAACTGTCCTTATTACAGGGGCGAGTCGAGGAATAGGAGCTGCCATAGCCAAAAGGTTGGCCGAAAGTGGCCACGATATATGGCTCAATTATCATTCAAATCATAAGGCCGCAGAGGCTGTAAAAAGTTGGGTTGAGGCCAGAGGACGACGTTGCCTCCTTCTTCCCTTCGATGTCTCAAATGAACAGGAGGTGGAAAGGACCCTTGGACCGCTGCTGCAAGAGGAGGTACCATATGGCCTTGTCCACAATGCCGGTATTACCAGAGACACCCTGGTCGCCTTGATGCATCGAGATGAGTGGGATGCCGTGCTCAATGTCCACCTGACAGGTTTCTTTCTGTTGACGCGCATACTGCTGAAGGCCATGCTCCCCTTGAGACGCGGACGGATTATAGCCATATCCTCAGTATCTGGAGAGACAGGCCTGGCAGGACAGGTAAACTATTCTGCTGCAAAGGCCGGGCTTATAGGTGCTGCAAAGGCCCTCGCACGTGAGGTAGCCAGGCGTAAGATCCTGGTCAACGTAGCATCTCCTGGAGTCATTGAGACAGATATGACCCGTAACCTGCCCATAGAAAAGATCCTTCCAAATATCCCGTTGGGCCGCATTGGACGGCCCGAAGAAGTGGCCGGGATAGTAAACTTCCTGCTAAGCGATGAGGCAAGCTACATTACAGGACAGGTTATAGGAGTAAATGGAGGCCTTTACATGTGAAGGACAAGGATTATAGGGAAAATAATTTGCGTGGGAAAAGCCATAAATTCATAAACAGTCTCCCTATCTTTATCCTAAAGTTCCTTCTGGGGGTCAACCCAAGGCCACTACCTCTGATACTGGTAGTGGCTTGTAAAATTTATTTTTCCTTGACTACTGTTCCCCTTACCGTAGTAATG
>JALTHV010000273.1 GCA_027004315.1 Deltaproteobacteria bacterium | reverse complement strand
GAGAAGAATATCACGAGCGTATAGAGGCCATAGAAAAATCCTTTTTGGCAAAAACACAGAGATATAAAATTGATGACTTCTAAAAAAATCAAAAATATCACGCAAAGTCGCCAAGACGCAAAGTTTTCTCCTTTAATAACAATAGATTGCCTCTGCGAGCTTTGCGCCTTTGCGTGAGAAAAAGACCTTTTGCGAGGACATCAAATTTGAGAAGTTACATTTCAGATCTCTAGTCTCGACAGAATGAGTACAAAAGGCTCTCTTTCCTTCCACCAACTCTCGGGTCTTGCCATACAACTCCCAAAACTAACTGATTTTGGACTGCCGCAAGACCGCATATATGTGCCCCTACAGGTGGCGTGATTGCCTTAAGGACGTATTCCCCAGCTATCCATTCGAGAACCATAAGGCTGTCTCCCGTCAACGAAGTCTTATCCTTAGACACCTCTGAAAACAGCAAGTCTGGCAGGCCATTTTTATTTATGTCAAGGGAGATAAATCCCTTCAATAGTCTATCATCCTTAGACAACTCTGGAGAGACAGGATCCGGAGAAGACCAAAGCAATTGTTTCTTTTCATAGACAAGGAGCCTACCTCTCCGATCAATTGTACAGAGCTCGGGACTGCCATCTCCATTCAGGTCTGACCAACTCGACCTGATTACAGAAAAACCGCTTGGTTCCTTTATCGCCTTCGTGTAACTGAGGCCCTTTCGGCTGGCCTTCATCAGGTACACCCTTGGGCCAAACATGGCATTTACATCGAAACTCTGCCCTAGAAGTGATCTCTTTCTTTTGTTTCCGTCCCGATCTACAAAGGCAAGCCACAGATTGACATTGCCCTGTATAAGGCTGAGGGTAGAATCCTGGTAGCTCAAAAGCATGGAACGCATGCCTACACCATCCAGCAAGACATTTACCACTATCCATCCGTCAGGCCCGGATACTGAAAAATTGACTAAGTGCCCAGGCCCAGAAAATATATAGGAGACCGGCCTTCCCTGTCTCCTATATGGGCTGATATAGATACCTGATGGCAAGAGATAGACTACCTTAGGTCCCCTACCTCCATCCAGATTAAGGATATCTATCTGGATAGCCTCTCCTGAAAGACGCCCTACGAGATGCGCATCGGCCAGATTGAGTCCCCTTATATTCGTCTTAAATTTCCAGCTATTGGAGCTTCCTGCTGGTCTCTGTTCTTTTTTCCAAAAATTGCTCCTGGGGAATGTGGCACCCTCTGCCTTAAATGCAGGATACTTATGCAAGAGGGCCAAGTCAGGTCCATAGACCTTCAGGCCATCGGGCTCTAGGGCAAAAAGCAAGACAATGCCCAGTGTCTTCATTGACTGGGAATCTACGATATCGGAAGGGACATCAGAAGGGTTCAACCAGATAAGGTCCGGAAAGAGTCCCTGTAATTTCCGAAGCAGTCCATAACCTGAGTCCGATCTGGACCTAGACACAAAGGCCGCTGTCATATCACTATATCTCATAGCTGGCTGCCCAACGGCCAAAGGACCCTTGGCAGCCACTACTTTGCATATGGACCTGTTATCTTCAGCTCGTGTCACTCGTATAATAGCCAGGGGCCTTTTGAGATAACCGATTACCTCCTTGCTATTGGATTTAAGCACCGGGGATCCCCTGCCGTATACCTCAAAAAGATCTCCCGTGTTTACGCCATTGGCCTTGCCATTATCTAGCATCAAGGAATGTCCCGATACCTTAATGACCATAGCGGAAAGCGGAGCAAAGTCTTTTATGATCTGATCATAGAAGGATACGGGGTATGACTTCGAATAGCCTGAAACTGCCTGTAGAAAAATACAAAAAATTGATACCAGAAGGGCTACTATATAATGAGGAACTTTACCAATATAATCCGACACTATATATCTATCACCCCCAGGAATGAAAAAACTATCAATCTATAAGCTGTTAGTTGGATTGTGCGTAACTTCTCAATAAGTCCTGGCGTAACCGTTCGCGTCTCCGGCCAGCAGTAGCATTTTGGAGGGTTTCAGTGCGGATTAATAGGCAGGTGCCCTGATCTTGTGCATCAAGCGATGCTCTTGAAACCCTTCAAAATGCTACTGCTGGCCGGAGGGATTGTGAACAGTTACCCCTGTGCTCGAAAGTAGGGACCGACAAACTAAAAAGCCCCTACCTATCGGCAAGGGCCTTTTAGTCAATCTAATTCACCTTATTGAAAAAATAGAGAGCCTTTATACACAACCAGTCGGCTTTGGGAGACCAGCCATCTTACAGGCTCCCTTACCAGGTCCGGATGGGAAAAGCTCATAAATTTTCTTCAATGGAAAGCCAGTAGTCTTCCCAAGAATACGGACCATAGGGGCAATGCCATTCTTCTTGAAATAGTCCTGAAGTACATTGATGACCTTCCAGTGTTCCTCATTCAGTTCATCAATGCCTTCCGTTGATTTTACATAGTCCACCCATGTCCGGTTCCATTTATCTATGCCTCCCAAGAGAAAACCGTCCTCATCAACTTCAAATTTCTCTCCCCCAAATTCGATCTCTGCCATATCGTCCTCCTTTTGAAATTAATTTGCATAGTTACGAATGACACGACAATTCCACGTCTAAATTCTATAGATTTGATACTATAACACAAAAATTTTGTCAAGAAACCCTTGTACCTTTCATATACAACTTTTTTCAGATGCCCCCTATAATCACATAAACACATCATTAATCATAAAAATAGGCCTTCACACTCCCACGCATCAGCAGATCTCTACAACGCAACCGTTTACGTCCCCGGCCCGCGGTAGCATTTCTCAGGGTTTCAGGAGCATCGCTTGATGCAAAAGATCAGGGCACTCTGCCTATTAATCCGCACTGAAACCCTGAGAAATGCTACCGCGGGCCGGGGGGAATTGAAGGGTCACGTTCAATCGCCACCCAAAACACAACTGGTCAGCCTTAAAACCTGCCAGTGTCTGGTGATTTAAAAGCAATCAGTCCTGAGAAATAGGCTATAGCTCTTGCATCTTATCTCTGGCCCAGGTGAGCCCCGGATCTAACTCAAGGGCCATCTTGTACCATCTGATTGCTGCCTCCTTCATACCTAATTTCCCGAGATTGCTGGCTATATTGGCATAATCTATGGCAGATCCGGGATCAATAGATATAGCCTGCTCAAAGGCATCTATTGCCTTGAGATGTTCTCCTGTGCGATAAAAGCAGTATCCCAAGAGATTGTATATCTCCTTGAGCCCTGGATTCGAATCTCTGGCCTGTTTGAGTTCCTCTATGGCCCTGGGAAAATCTTCCATCTCTTTATAGCATACCCCCCGCTGACAATAGATACTTGCCACCTCTCCAGCAGCAGGGTTGAGCTCAAGTGCCCTGTTATACCAGTTAAGGGCCTCTCTGTAGTCCCCAAGACGTTCATATACGTGTCCGGTATAGAAGGCCACATGAAAGTGCCCTGGATAGAGGTCCTCAATAGCATTCAGAAGTGAAAGGGCCTGCTGTGGATAGTCGATCGAGTCTACCAGACGGGCACAATGAAAGGGAACATCCAGATCCCTGGTACGATCTCTAAAGTGATTCCCAGGGACTACCGCGTATACCGCGGGGACCGCCAGGCCTGGATGGGTAATATCTACCAGATATGCATTTAACCCAGCCCTGGCCAAGGCCTTACATATCCCCTCCACTTCAGCCCTGAAATTTTCTGAGCTGCATCCGGGCATTGTCTCTATAGAGACCCTGGTAGGTGTATCCAGCACATATGAGGCCTCATCCAGACTCGAAAACTTTGGGAGTCCACTCTCTACATACTTACCTTCTCTATCAAAATCTCCAGCTAGTTGCGCCACCTCTGTAATGGCACGTATTACGGCACGTAAGGGATCAGGTGCCGTCCCGGCAGTATAGACTATCTCGCTCCTGTCTGGAAAAGTCGAGGGATCCCAGGCAATAGCTCCAACTGTAGGGATGCCGAGATCAAGAGAAAAGTCCTTGAGTACCAGATGGATAGACAGTCGTTCAAATCTATCCAGGAGTCCCCTGATGACTGGATCCTTGATGGAATCGGGATCTATAGTTGGAGTAGATAGCTTCTCATAGGTAATAATAGAACAGACGTGACGTTCAACCACCTCTGAAAGGGCCTGGACAGATGCCTCTTCCAATGAATTCCCTGAGGCCGAGCCATTATATCTATTGAGTGGCCAGAACCACGAAAGAGGAAGCCAGAATTCCCTCCCATCTACTGGGCGGTAGGCCCTTACCCAGTCAAAAGGCAGGGTCTTTATCAGTCCCCAGGCCTTTAGACAGGCACCTTCACTCTGGTCTTTGGCATGTATGGCCTTAAGCATATCACCCAGGGGCAGTATATTGCCATCAAGATCTGTAGCCCTTACAGTCCTCTGCCCTCTCTCTTCCAGAAAACTAAAGAGGCTGAAACGCTCCACTAGTTCCATTACCGCGCTTGTCTCGGCCTGAACACTGGTGACACCCTTGCCCATCTGACTAAACTTGCCGGTCAGACTGCTTGCAGATGGACTATACTTACTCAGATATACCGGTATCCCGAGACGTCCCTTGTCTATACGTTCGGTATCCTGGAGAATGGGCACACCAAAGTGGCCAAACCGGTCACGTATCCACTCCAGTGTCTCATCCGGTGTCCTCACCTTATCAAAGGCAACGCCCGATCCCTTGAAGCTGTCTCTCAAAAATCTCATGGCCTGTATCAGAGATTACTCTTCTATAAAGGGTGTAGCTATCTTTTCTATAATTTTTTCGGCCTCGAACCAGTCTCTCTGATCCTCACCATGTGCGGTGCCCCTCATCTTATAGAGACTATATGCCAACTTGGCTGTCCACTCGCATTTTGCAGATTCTTCATCCAGAAACACCACATAGGCCATATCTGTCCCAGGGGCCCCCTGAATCTGCACCCCTCTTACTGGATTACAGGCCTCTGTATCTCTAATGAGATAGAGTGCCCGGGGCACCTCGACCCTATGGGCCATATGTGCGGGATTTTCTGGACTCATGCCCCCTAAATAGATTTCCACCCTCCGCTTATCCTCATTATAAGACAGGCCAACCAGGGGCAATCCATGCCCTCCAACTACTGATTTTTCTCCCAGGGTCAGCGTGGCCCTCCTGAACTGATTCTGCCGGTTAAAGTCCTTCACAAAAGTCGGCCATTCATACTTTAATATCCGGGTCTTTTTCACAGCCATGTCATTACCTCCGTAAGTAGGCAACCCCTCAATGAGTCTGATAAAAACATATAAATATCTGCTTCCTTAATGCCCCTCGTCAAAATAAACTATCCCCTGGCAAGCTACAGGGGCCTAACCCCTACAGATTTCGCACCACCCTCTATAATGATTAAAGTAGTCTGCGAAATCTGTGGATTAAAAATAACTTGTCTTCTAAGAAACGGGATCATAATGGGAAAACACCATAGTGAAGGTACCTCTACCCTGGGTTATAGACCGGAGGACCGTAGAATACCCAAACATCTTGGAGAGGGGAACAAGCGCCCTGATCAGCTCTATCGGTCCTCTGGGCTCAATCTGTTCAATCTTACCATGACGGCTGTTTAAATCCCCTATTACTTCACCCATAAAGGATTCAGGAACCAGCACTTCTAGGCGCATTCTGGGTTCAAGAAGCACCGGTTCGGCCTGTTCACATGCCTTTTGCAACCCCATAGAGGCTGCAGCCCTGAAGGCCACATCCGTAGAAAGGCCCTCCTCAAAGGTAGCATCTTTTAGTATTACTTCAACATCTATCACAGGAAAACCTTTTAAGACACCACTTTCGAGTCTCTGCCTCAATGTATCGAGGATGAGTCCCTCATAGCCTTCTGGCAGCTTCTCAGGTTCAAGCTGGCTAATCACACGATTGGTCTTTTTTCTCTCTCTGGGAGAGACACTGAGGACCAGAGTAGCCACCTGACGCCCGCCACCTATCTCCCGATCAAAGCGTTCTTCTAATGTCACAGATTTCTGTATGCTCTCACGGTAGACTACCTGGGGTTTACCTACCGTAACAGGGGCATTAAATTCCCTGAGCAGTCTGTGGACCAAGATCTCCAGATGCAGCTCTCCCATACCTGAAATGACTGTCTGCCCTGTCTCTTCGTTAAATTTGACCTGAAAACTGGGGTCTTCTTCAGACAGCTTACTGAGGGCCATATCTATCTTTTCCTGGTCTCCCACGGTCTTGGGCTCAACAGCAACCGAGATAACTGGGTGATAGATATCAATGGGTTCAAGGAGTATAGGGTGGCATGGATCACATAGTGTATCTCCTGTTGTGGTATACTTGAGGCCCATAACAGCCACGATATTGCCTGCCCTGGCCTCTTTGATTCTCTCTCTTTTGTTGGCATGCATCTGCAGGATCCTTGAGGCCTTTTCCCTGCACTTCTTTCCAGAATTCCATACCTCATCTCCTGGCTTCAAGGTCCCGGAATAGATCCGCAGGTAGGTCATCTTACGCCCATGATCCATCTGGACCTTAAAGGCAAGGGCCGCGAGCGGGGCACTGTCTTGGCTGGGGCGTTCTTCAGTATCACCCGTGTCTGGATTCATCCCAGTAACAGGTGGTATATCCAGGGGGCTAGGCAGGTATCTGGCTATACCATCCAATACCGGTTGCACCCCTTTGTTTTTGAGGGCCGAGCCACAATAGACAGGGACATAGTGGAGCCCGATACAGGCATGTCTTATAGCCTCTTGTATCTCTCTCTCACTTATAGGTTTCTCATCCAGGTACTTCTCCATTATGCCGTCGTCTATCTCGGAAAGGGCCTCGAGCAGGTCTTCCCTGGCGGCAGATACCTCCTCTCTGTGTCCTTCCGGCACCATACGTTCTTCAAATTTTCTGCCCTGGCTTGCCTCATCCCATACAATCCACTTTTCTCTTATTACATCGAATACCCCCTGGAAAGACTCCTCAGAGCCAAAGGGAAGGGTCAAGATGATGGGATGGGCCCCCAAACGCTTCTTTATCTGCTCAATGACCCCCCAGAAGTCGGCCCCTAGCCGGTCCATCTTATTAATAAAGACGATCTTGGGGATTCTATACCTATCTGCCTGGTGCCAGACAGTCTCTGACTGTGGTTCAACTCCACCTACCGCACAAAAGACCCCCAGCGCGCCATCCAAGACCCTCAAGGATCTCTCTACTTCTATTGTAAAATCTACATGGCCTGGAGTATCAATTATATGCATCTCTCTACCTAACCAGTAACAGGTTATAACGGCAGAGGTAATCGTAATCCCTCTCTCCTGTTCCTCTGGCATCCAATCCATAGTGGCCTGGCCGTCATGGACCTCTCCCATCTTATGGGTTTTCCCAGTATAATAGAGAATGCGCTCAGTGAGAGTAGTCTTCCCTGCATCTATATGGGCAATTATGCCTATGTTGCGGACACACTTAATTCGTTTGTTCACGGTCCATATCTCTTAAAATTTCATGACATGGGGATATAGCCTACAGCCTACTTTTACTCTAA